>CALJGH010000090.1 GCA_938073925.1 uncultured Nitrospinaceae bacterium | reverse complement strand
ATAATTACCTTGGTAGAAAGACCTGTAATTTCATCAAAGTCTTCTTTCATTGTCACACCCTCTACAATGTCACCGAATGCAATTGTACCTTCCACCTCGGTAAGAATAGCGTTGGTATAAGGATCCCATTCGATCAATGTTTGCCCCTCTTGAACCTCCTGGCCATCAATGACCTTCAGCTTCGCAGCATACACAACTGCGAATCGCTCTTTCTCACGCCCGGTATCATCCAATACCACCAGACTTCCGTTTCGATTCATCACGATGATTTCGCCAGCCTGATTTTTAATTGTGCGGAGCCCCATATATTTAACAGTACCACCGCGCTTGGTATTCAATGTTGTCTGCTCTACAACCCGACTCGCCGTTCCACCAATATGAAAAGTACGCATGGTCAATTGCGTTCCCGGCTCACCAATGGACTGCGCCGCAATAACACCAACCGGCTCACCCACCTCAACCCATTTCAGAGTTGCCATGTTGCGGCCGTAACATTTAATACAAACTCCCTCTTTCGATTCACAAGTCAGACAAGAACGCATTTTAACTTTTTCGATCCCGGCGTTTTCAATAGCCGTAACCGTGTCCTCCTCAATGAGACTGTCGGCTTCTGCGAGAACATCACCCGTAAAAGGATCAACGACATCCTCAAGAACCGTTCGCCCCAGAATTCTCTCACCCAAAGGCTGAATGATTTCGCCAGCTTCAACGAGGGAAATCGCATCGATCCCCTTCAAAGTTCCGCAATCATCTTCCTGAACAATCATGTCCTGCGCAACATCGACCAATCGACGCGTCAGGTAACCGGAGTTCGCTGTTTTGAGCGCGGTATCCGCCAGACCTTTTCTAGCACCATGCGTTGAGATGAAGTACTGAATTACCGACAGGCCTTCGCGAAAATTTGCGGTGATAGGTGTTTCAATAATTTCTCCAGATGGCTTGGCCATTAACCCCCGCATTCCTGCTAACTGCCTTAGCTGTTGAGCACTTCCTCTTGCGCCTGAGTCGGCCATGATAAAAATCGAATTAAAATCCTTATCCGTTTCCCCATGGGTCGTTGCCCCGTCTTCATTCTCCAGCTCTTTAAACATTTCCTCTGAAACTTTTTCTGTAACATGCGCCCAAATATCGATGACTTTGTTGTACCGCTCACCGTTAGTGATAAGCCCATCACGGTACTGCTTATGAACCCTAAGAACCTCTTCATTAGCCTTTTCCACCAGCTTGACCTTGGTTTTCGGTATCTTCATCTGATCAATAGAGATGGTCAAACCAGCCTCGGTGGCATACCTGAACCCAAGATCTTTTACGTCATCAAGCAACGTTACCGTTTTCTCTCGACCCACCTGCAGAAAAGCCTGAAAAATAAGCTCGGAAAGTGATTTCTTATCCATCAACCGATTCACCCACTCAAAGGGCAATCCCTTGGGAAGCACTTCACCTAAAAGAATTCGACCTGTCGTGGTCTGTGTCAAAACATTATCGATACGCACCATGATCAACGCCTGCAAATCGAGTTCATCGGCGTTAAACGCAGCAATCACTTCTTTTTGATCTGAAAAAACCTTGCCGCCACCTTTCACATTACCGCGAATTTTTGTCATGTAATAACAACCCAGTACAATATCCTGAGTTGGAACGGCGATAGGCCTACCATTCGCCGGCGACAAAACGTTATTGGAAGACATCATCAACAACTTACATTCCGTCCTGGCTTCCATAGAAAGAGGAACATGGACTGCCATCTGATCGCCATCAAAATCGGCATTAAAAGCAGTACAAACCATAGGATGAACCTGAATTGCTTTTCCTTCTATCAACAACGGCTCGAAAGCCTGAATACCCAGTCGATGCAGAGTCGGCGCCCGGTTGAGAAGCACCGGATGGTTTTTAACTACCTCCTCAAGAACTTCCCATACTTCGGAACGCTCTTGCTCAACCATTTTCTTTGCTGTTTTTATTGTAGTCGCATAGCCCTTGTCTTCCAGTCTATTGAATACAAAAGGTTTGAACAATTCCAAGGCCATTTTTTTTGGCAACCCGCACTGGTGAAACTTCAAGTAAGGTCCCACCACGATGACAGATCGTCCCGAATAATCCACGCGTTTTCCCAACAGGTTTTGGCGAAAACGACCTTGCTTACCCTTAAGCATATCGCTCAAAGATTTCAGCGGTCGCTTATTCGTACCACGAAGTGTACGACCTCGCCGGCCATTATCGAACAAGGCTGAAACAGCTTCCTGCAGCATTCGTTTTTCATTACGGACAATAATTTGCGGTGCTTTTAATTCCTGCAGACGTTTGAGCCGATTGTTTCTGTTGATCACTCGCCTATAAAGATCGTTCAAGTCGGATGTCGCAAACCGGCCACCGTCTAATGGAACCAGAGGGCGTAGCTCGGGAGGAATGACCGGAATCACCTGAAGAATCATCCACTCCGGCTTGTTTCCAGATTTCCTGAACGCCTCAACGATCTTCAATCGCTTGGCTAGTTTCCGCTTATTCATAACTGACTTGGTCGTAACCATCTCTTCTTTCAACTGCACAGAGAGCTCTTCCATATTCATCGGCTTGAGAAGCTCAGACACTGCCTCTGCCCCAATCATGGCGCGAAAGGTGTCTGGAAACTCCATTTCCATTTCACGGAATTCTTCTTCCGTCAGAATCTGGCCGATTTCCATTTCCGAGTCACCAGGATCGGTCACCACATAATTTTCAAAATAAATGATGCGCTCAAGATCTTTGAGAGGAATATCTAGAAGATGCCCTAGTCGGCTGGGAAGTCCTTTGAAATACCAAATATGCGCAACTGGAGTTGCCAGCTCTATATGCCCGAGGCGCTCACGCCGAACCTTGGAAAGAATGACCTCAACCCCACACTTCTCACAGATGACACCTTTGTGCTTCATCCGCTTATATTTTCCACAGGTACACTCCCAGTCTTTGACTGGACCAAAAATTTTAGCGCAGAATAATCCATCACGCTCCGGCTTAAAAGTACGATAGTTGATGGTTTCCGGCTTTTTTACTTCACCATAAGACCATGAACGTATTTTCTCCGGAGAAGCAATACGTACCCGGATCGCGTCAAACAATATAGGGTTTTTTGGCTTATCGAAATGTGTCAGATTATCCACCAGGGACTTCTCCTTTGAAAGGTTTTCGCAAACCGTTTTAATTTAAAATCTTTTAAGGTCCTGATTTAAAAATTCAATTCAGGACTAGGCTGGGCCAGACGAAAAAAAAGCTTATTTCCCCGACTCGATCAGTTCGACATCAATAGCCAAGCTCTGCAATTCCTTCACCAAAACGTTGAAGGACTCCGGTAAGCTTGGATTGAGGTGTGTATCACCCTTAACTATAGCTTCATACATGCGCTTTCGCCCTTCAACATCATCGGACTTCACAGTCAACATTTCCTGAAGCGTGTACGCAGCACCATAAGCTTCTAATGCCCAGACCTCCATCTCCCCAAGCCGCTGACCACCAAACTGGGCTTTACCTCCCAAGGGCTGCTGCGTGACCAAAGAATAAGGCCCTGTTGAGCGCGCATGAATTTTATCATCTACCAAATGATGGAGCTTCAAAATATACAAATAGCCCACCATTACACTCTGCCTGAACGGTTGCCCTGAACGACCATCAATAAGAGACACTTCGCCGGATTCCGAACAACCCCCCTCGCGCAGCAGCTCTCTGACCTCGCTTTCCTTAGCACCATCGAAAACAGGCGTGGCCATATTTCTATCATTGGCCCGGGCCGCCATCCCCAAATTGGTTTCTAGAATCTGTCCAACGTTCATTCGGGAGGGCACACCCAGCGGATTCAAAATAAGCTCGATCGGCCTACCATCTTTCATATAAGGCATGTCTTCTTCAGGAACAATAGTTGAAACGACACCTTTATTACCATGTCGGCCCGCCATCTTATCTCCCACTTGAAGCTTACGCTTCATAGCCATGAAGACTTTAACCAGCTTGATCACGCCAGGAGACAAGTCATCGCCTTTTTTCAGGCGGGTGACTTTTTCCTCCAACATTGATTTAAGAATTGCAACCTGCTCTTTGGCGCTGGCTTCCATTCCCAACAGAGTTTTTTCATCCACTCCCTGCACAGAAACTTTAACCATGTCCTTCAAGCTCATTTTCGAGATCTGCGCTTCTTCGATCTCTTGACCTTTGGCAAAACTCACCTTACCAATTGTAGCTGCTTTGTTTACCTTTTTACCCACAAGAAGGCCGACCATGCTCTTAGTCGTCTCGCTTTTAACAATACCAATTTCTTCGTTATAATCCTTTTCGATTCGGGAAATCTCTTCTTCTTCAATCGCCAATGTTCGCGAATCTTTATCGATTCCCTTTCTCGAGAACACCTTCACATCAATGACGGTGCCATGAACTCCAGGCGGAACTCTAAGCGATGTATCGCGAACATCTCCCGCTTTTTCACCAAAAATAGCTTTCAGGAGTTTCTCCTCAGGACTGAGCTGGGTTTCACCTTTCGGGGTAATCTTACCGACCAAAATATCGTTCGGCTTAACATTCGCACCCACCCGAATGATGCCACTTTCATCCAGATTTCTCAGAGCATCTTCACCTACGTTGGAAATATCACGAGTGATTTCTTCCTTACCCTGCTTGGTATCGCGAGCTTCAACCTCAAACTCTTCGATATGCACCGAAGTATAGACATCTTCTTTAACGAGTTTTTCACTGACTATAATAGCATCTTCAAAGTTGTAGCCACCCCATGACATGAAGGCAACCAGGATATTTCGCCCCAACGCCAACTCACCATTATCGGTTGAAGGGCCATCTGCCAGGACATCCCCCTGCTTTACCTGTGTCCCAGAGGTCACACGCGGGCGCTGATTGATACAAGTATTCTGATTAGATCGTTGATACTTATTCAGCGTATAGATATCCACATTCGAATCCAACTGACTTCGTCGGGTTTTCACCTTTCTAACGGGTCTTTTCTCAGTACGAACCACAATACGGGCCGCATCAGCACTAATGACCACACCATCGTTTTCAGCAATAACTACCGCACCGGAATCGTGCGCAACAATCGCTTCCATACCTGTTCCCACCAAAGGCGCTTCAGACTGCAATAAAGGAACGGCCTGTCGTTGCATATTGGAGCCCATTAATGCCCGGTTGGCGTCATCGTTTTCCAGAAAAGGGATCAAGGATGCAGCCACACTGATCAACTGCTTCGGCGACACATCCATATAATCGATCTTCTCTCGCGGAGAAAGTGTGAAGTCGCCCCCCTTTCGCGCTGCAATAATGGGCTCGACAAACTTTTTCTTTTCATCCATTTTCACGTTTGCCTGAGCGATAATATACTTATCCTCAACCAAGGCAGTATGGAAATCAACATCATCCTTAGCATGACCGTCCACTACCTTTCGGTAAGGAGTCTCTATAAACCCATAGTCATTAACTCTGGCATAGGTACTAAGCGAAGCAATCAAACCGATATTTGGACCTTCCGGCGTTTCAATCGGACAAATACGACCATAATGAGTTGGATGTACATCGCGCACTTCGAATCCTGCTCGCTCGCGAGTCAATCCTCCCGGCCCCAACGCACTCAAGCGACGCTTGTGAGTCACCTCAGAAAGCGGGTTGGTCTGATCCATAAACTGAGACAACTGACTGCTACCGAAGAACTCCTTAATAGCGGCAGTTACAGGTTTGGAATTGATCAAATCATGCGGCATGGAAACATCCAGATCCTGAATAGACATTCTCTCGATAATCGCCCGCTCCATGCGCACGATACCCACACGGAACTGATTCTCTAGAGACTCCCCCACAGCTCGCACTCTGCGATTACCCAAATGATCGATATCATCAATACTTCCAATCCCATTTCTGAGGCCGATGATATGTCGCACAACTTCCACTAGGTCTTCCAATGTCAACAACCTATTGTCCAGCGGAATATCCAGATCAAATTTCTGGTTCAGCTTGATACGACCAACAACGGACAAGTTGTAACGCTTGGGATTAAAAAACAGATTAGCAAAAAGAGAACGCGCTATATCTGGAGTTGGGGGATCCCCCGGACGCAATCTTTTATAGATTTCCTTGATCGCGTCTTCTTGACTTTGGGTTTTTGCAACAGCTATAGTATCGCGGATAACAGTGTCTGACGACTCTTCGTCAATATGCAAAATCTGAATCTCGCTTAGCTTGTTTTTCTTAACGACTTCAAGAACGCCCTCTGTGATCTCTTGATTGAAATCGACTTCAATTTCGCCGGTTTCAGGATCAACAATCTCATTAAACAAAAACCTACCGATCAACCCTTCAGGATCAATTTCAACTTTGACCGACTTTGACAATCGACTCAATTTTTTGGCAGTGGCTATCGTTACCCTCTTACCTGCCTTAAGAACCACGTCTTCCGTTTTCGGGTCTATCACATCTTCCTTAACCTTGAATCCAACAAGCAGGTGCTTACTACCCATAAAATAGCGCTGATCTTTACTGATACTTATTTTTTCAATAGAGTAATAGGTCTCAAGGATAGTTTTGACATCCATCCCGAACGCTTGCAAAAGGATGGTCGCTGGAAGCTTGCGCCTGCGATCAATTTTTACATACAAAATATCTTTAATATCAAATTCGAAATCAATCCAGGAACCACGATCAGGAATTATTCTAGCTGCATAGAGGATTTTGCCACTGACATGCGACTTGCCCTTGTCATGCGAGAAAAAAGCCCCGGGGGAACGATGCATCTGACTCACGATAACCCGCTCAACACCGTTTATCATGAAGGTGCCCGTTGGACCCATCACAGGCATTTCGCCTAGAAAAATTTTCTGCTCCTTAACCTCACGAACCGTATTGATGGTTATCTGAGGTACTTTTTCTCTTTCCAGAATCGCTATGATGTCTTCTGTAATTTCCGTTTTAGCTGAAATAAGATTTTTCGCAGTTCCCGGCTTCTTAACCTCTTCTATAATTGTTCTACCCAAGAGATTTTTCAGAACACGGGCGTTTATATCCATTGCCTCACGATCGAAAAGCACGAGCCTGACCATAATCTTGATAGGATCCGAATAGGTAAGACTCTTTTGGCGGCACTCGCTAAACTTATGCCTTTCCTTATAAACGACTTCCTGCTCACAAGTATCACAGAAAATACCCGGACCACCGAGTTCCTTAAATTCACCACAGCCGCACTCCCATATACCGACTTCGAAGCCGACATATTCAATACGGGCGTTGATATTTAAGTCTGAAACAGGAAAGATATCACTGAAGACATCTTCCAATCCTCTCAGCTTGCGTTCATGCGGAGCAACATCCCATTGCAGGAAATATTCGAATGATTTTTTTTGAATCTCGATCAGATTGGGGATACCAATAACGGTCGGGATTCGTGCGAAGTTTTTTCTTTGTTTAATATTGCCAAGCGCTCTTTGAGAACGGTTTTTTGACATAGGTCATCATCCTTCTGGAAGAAAGATTAACGGAAAATTTATCTGCTAAAGCAAATATGTAATTGTTGTGCTAGATTTCCGTTACTTAACTTCGACAGAACCACCAGCCTCTTCAATCTTCTTCTTGATTTCTTCAGCTTCCTCTTTCTTCACACCTTCTTTAATAGCCTTAGGAGCTGACTCAACAAGGTCCTTAGCATCCTTCAATCCCAACCCAGTAACAGTTCTGACTTCCTTAATAACCTGTATTTTCTTATC
>CALJGH010000089.1 GCA_938073925.1 uncultured Nitrospinaceae bacterium | reverse complement strand
ATAATTCCGTCTATCTCAGGGTTTGCCCCAGCAAGTTCAACCCTTCTTTTCGTTAATGTCCATCGGACTTTTACCACTCAAATACAACACATAATCTTCATCATCCTTTGTCAACAATGGAAACTTGTTTTTTGGTTTTCGGCGATGGGTTGCCCGCCTTCTTTTGATCTGGTTAAGGGTGCCTGGATGTGGGGAACTACCGCCACTCGATCTCCGTTTTTACAAAGGTCAAGCTCTCCCTGTTTGCGTTCTATTGCAATAGCCAAAATATGATGACTATCAGAATTCCATCTGGAATCATGTTTTCAGTTTTCGCTTTTACGACTTTCTGGTTGTAAAAATTGGGTGGCGATTTTTCGTCTTTCCGTAAACCGCGTATCCCTTTACCTCAAAAACATGCCTTTGCTGGAATCGGACAAATGGTTGCTTTTAGGGGAAGAATCCAACTCGACACCTGTGGGAAGAGTCTAATAGGGGGAATTGATCCTGCTTATCTGTTTTTCAGGGCCTGTTTCATCATTTCGATCAATGAGGGAAATTAACATTATGCCCTCCACGTTTTTCGGTATTAATAATTTAGACTTCTTCTATTATTAAGGATTATTTCCATCCGCATCTTATTCTAACTAATTTAAACTCACCCTAACACTCTTAGTCGATGTAGGTAGATTAGTAGATATTCGACAAATAATAGAGGCACTGTTTCAAATAGGGGTTGTGTTCGACATTTATCCCATAAATAACATCTCCTGGTGGACCTAAGTGGCCATATTCATTGGCTTTAAGAATCTTTATAAAATATTCACAATTTCATAATTCCATCCTTATAAAAAAACTCATTAAAAATTATATATTTGAAAAATATTAATTCTTGATGGGAGTGTGAGATGCGTTTTATTACATTGTTGATTTTATTACTAATCCCTTCTTTTTCTTATGGCATGTCAAAGGATGAAAGAATAAAGGCTCTGGAAGAAAAAGTAGAATTATTAATGCCTACCATATTAGACAAAGATTCTTATGATGCTCATGGAGTAAAGAAACAAGGCATTAAAAGCCCTAAGCATCATAAAAAAGGATTTCATTTTGAGTCCCAGGATGGCAATTTTTCAACCAATCTCCAATGGCGCGCTCAAATGAGATTTTCGAAATCTTTCACGAGTGACCCCAGAACATCGGGTAGCTTTTCTCCTACGGAATCAAACAATTTTGAACTACGCCGCGTTCGAATGAAAATAGGTGGGCATGGTTATAAATATGTGAAGTATTATTTTGAAGTTGATTTACAACCTTCAAGATCTGTTAGCACCGAAGCTTCAAGTTCAACTGCAAGAGTTATTGATTGGAGAATTGATGTTCAACCCTATGAATGGTTTGGTTTTCGCGTCGGTCAATGGAAAATCAATTACAACCGGGAGCGTGTTGACTCTTCAGGCAGGCAACAATTTGTAGAGCGATCTATTGTAAATCGAATTTTTACCGTAGATCGACAAGTAGGTGTAATGATTAAAGGACGTTTGAATAAAGGTACTGTAGCAGACATGAGATATTACGCTGGTATTTTTAACGGTGAAGGCCGTTCAATCAATAATTCCGGCAAAGATATGATGAAAATGGTTCGATTTCAATGGAACCCTTTGGGTAGAGATCTGAAGTGGAGACAATCTGACGTTTCACGTCATGAAAAACCTACCTTATCCATCGCGGCTGCCTGGGTTGGAAATAGAGGCAACTGTACTCGTTGGAGTTCTTCAGGTTGCGGGAGTTTAGATGGATTTGCTGTAGGCACCAATGAAAATCAGTTTTCTATAAACCAAGTTGTAGCCGAGGTGGCTTATAAACATCAAGGCTTATCCTTACAAAGTGAGTACCATTGGAAAAATGTTGATGATGATCAAACTGGATTAGATCATGACTATGAAGGAGCTTATGCGCAATCAGGTTATTTTCTCAATGAAATAAACGAATCTATTCCAGAAGAGTTAGAACTGGCTTTTAGGTATGCATTTGTTGATGAACCTGATTCAACAGGTAATATCCTTCAACAAAATACAAGAAGAGAATATACAGTAGCTGCAAACTGGTTTATTGCGGGGCATGGCAATAAAGTCACTGTTGATTATTCTCATCTAACTTTAGATGATGCTTCCAGTAATCGTGGTTTTGAAGATGATCGCGTGCGAGTACAGTGGGATATATCATTCTAAATTATCAATAAAAGTTCCCGGCCTTGAATGGGAGTAATTAATACTCCCATTGAATGAAGATATTTTAACATTCCGTCCCCTTATGCTTGACTGATCTTATCCGCAGAACGAGGTATAGAACGGCGGCGAGTCCGCCTGATCCGAACGTCATCCACATCACCATGATTTGATAACGCACCGCAATGATGGGGTCGACGCCAGAAAGAATCTGCCCCGTCATCATCCCCGGTAACGCAACTAAGCCTACCGCAAAAAGACTGTTGATCTGCGGGATGAGAGAAGCATCTAAAGCAATCCGCCTTGCATCGACATAATCTTTGCCCCGATTTAATTCAGATTCGAAACGTTCTGCCGCCAGACTCACGGTGTTCATCGAGTTTGCAAAAATCATCCCAGCGATAGGAACAACCAGACTGGGTTCAAACCATTTCTGCATCTGCAACACAAACTGCGTCACCAACCCGAGCAATATCATACCTGGAAAACCGATTGCTATGAGAAAAATGAAATAAGTTTTAACACTTTTATCTTCGGACGATCTCAAAGCGATCCATGCTGACACCGCTATCATTAAAGCAATCAACAGAACAATAACCAGCGGCTGGTTGGTCTCAAATACATAAGTCAGGAAATACCCCACCAACAGAAGTTGCACCAGCATACGGACATTCGCATAAAGTCCGGTAAAGGCTTTGAGTTGCCAGCGAAACATGACAACCAGCAGAAAAGCCGTAGGGATAAAGATAATGCCCAGTTCCAGAATGGGTATCGTTTGCATGGGTCTTTCTCTAACTATTTTGAGAATTAATCTTTGGCCCCGTGGCTTTTTAAAAGCCTTAAAACTTTTCCTTTTCCCACGAGCCCTTTAAAGAGGTCAATCCTTTTGAGTCACGATAGTTGACATCCGCGCCATGTTAAAGAAGCAGTCGGGAAAGTTTTATTTTATGAATGTTAATGGCACTGATCAAAGGCATGGCCCAATTGTTCGACCCTAAGACGTTTGAGTTGGCTCCTTTAGAAAGAAGAAACTCGGCCACGTCAAAATTATTTTTAAAGACAGCCCTATGCAAAGGGG
>CALJGH010000088.1 GCA_938073925.1 uncultured Nitrospinaceae bacterium | reverse complement strand
ATCAATGCCTTCGTGCTTACGTCCATTTCGTTTGCCAAAACTTGAAGTGAGGGTGCCCTTTGTAGGCCAAATAAAAATTCCTCTTCGAGGTTTGACAGTGGGCGATTTTTTCTTTTTCGCGGAACGTAAAGAAGAGGTCGAGCGTGATGGAGAAGAGGTGGTAGGAACAGGTCGCACACGGTTTGCGCCGGGTATCCATAACTGCATCCCCTCTTTAATTTTTGATGCATCCCTTATAAAGTTTGCGCGGCGTAAAATTTCCAGGTCAATTTCATAAGCCTGAGCGATGCGATACAAAGTCTGGCCTTTTTGTACTGTGTGGTGAATGCCGAATTGTTTGTCAGGCCATGGGTCGAACTGGAATCCCTGACAAGCCGTCAAAAACAAAAAGGCTATAATAATCAAGAATTTGAAATTATTTTGGAAGGGCATATTTCGAGGCGAAGTGAGATATAACTTATTGAAAAGTATATCATTTTTTCAAATTCGTTTACAAGTTCCGAGGCATCCTGTATAACCGAAAAATCGTTTTAAACTTGATTCCAATTGAGATACGGGTGATGAATTTCTATAAATCTTTTTCCATTCTTTTAGCAACGGCCATGTTGTTTGGTTGCGGACCTAGCGAACCTGCACCGGATATTTTTTCCCTACCTGTTTCTTATATGGTTGGCAAAAAACCAGAAGTGGTTATTGCTCACGATATGAATAACGACGAGTTCCCCGATATTGTCGTTGTGAATTCTGCTGATCGTACTTTGAGTTATTTCGAAGGTCTGGGAGATGGAACATTTAAAGACGGCCAGATTATTGAAACCGGTCGTGAACCTTTTGCAATAGAGGTGGCTGATTATAATGGTGACCGTATTGCCGATATCGCATTATGTAATTATGGCGATGGTGAGGTTTCTATCATACTCGGACAAAAGGACGGACTGTTCAAGCTAAAGACCAATGTGAAAGTCGGGCGTTTGCCAATTTCTATAACATCGGGTGATTTCAACAACGATGAAATAAAGGACCTCGCAGTAACATTGCGCTTCAACAAAATGATCATTCTCCTGGGTGTTGGTGACGGCACGTTCAAGGTAGCCGAAGCCTATCAGGCGGCACCCACTCCCGCCCATATGACGGTTAGCGACTATAATGGGGATGGCAATCAAGATATCGCCATGGTTCTTAACGCCGTGAAGGTGCGGTTTTTGAAAATGTTTTATGGTAACGGCGATGGTACTTTCGCTCCACCCCAGCTGATCAAGGGAGGCAGTCAATCTTCTTTCCTCATACACCACGATATGAATCTGGATGGTCATCTAGACCTGTTGACATCAAGTCCGATGAAAGACAGTCTCAGCATTTTTATGGGGAACGGAAAAGGCGACTACACGAAAATGCAGGATTTTGCCGGAGAAAAAGGTCCACATAATATTGTCGTAGGCGACTTTACTGGCGACAAAGTTCCCGACATTGTTGTTTGCAACCGGCGCGGCGGGTCTATTTCTGTCATACCCGGCAACGGTGATGGAACCTTTATTTATCCGCATTACAACTATGTCGTCGGCTCACAACCTCGGTCCATTGCCGGTGCCGATTTTAATGGCGATGGCATGATGGATATCGCCGTTGTGCTCTACCAAAAAAAAATCCTCGAAGTCTTTTTAAGAAAAGCCACCGCCCCACAAATGGATACATAGAAAACCCTCACTTTTAAAAGCGGGTTTACATCTCTGAATCCATAAAAGGTTCATCGCTCTCGATTACATATTATCCATCCAGCCAGGCACCAAGGTCTATGGTGCGACAACGCTCGTAACAAAAGGGGTAATCGCCTTTTGACTGCAAGAGGGGTACTTACATTCTAGGTATTGCTTATCGATTTCAATGCCTGCATCTCTTTTTGAGCAAGCAAGCGGAAAGCCTTCTGACTTTTTTCTTGCAGGTCCGGAAATCTGACAAGCTTTGGTTTCGGGCAATGCTTCCTATGATCAAACGGTAAACCGGTTTTCCAATTTCCGGTTCGTTTAGTTCGGGCTCTGGCACTTGTAGTGGTATTACTTCTAATGGAAGAAATTAAATTTAATTAACTTGAGGACTGTGAAAGGTTTGGATGGGCATGCTTTCGAAATAATGTGAAGCCCCAACCAAAAAAATACTGATCAAGGTAACTCCAGCAAACCAGATTTGTCGCCTCCATTTGAAACATTTCGGGTTGCTGGAATTATAGAAATTGTTTTGGTGAGTATCTGACATGAGAAGCTATCTACGTTTTATGCTTGGAGGTTGGGCGACGGGGAGGAACCTCAGAGGGGCATATCCACCAAAAAAATATACAAAATTTTTTTCGTATACAGGCTAAACAGAGATAGTCGTAACTCATTCAATGAGATAACGAAAGTATATTTTTAGCATCAACGGCACTTATTGTTTGGATTGGTAAAATACTTTTTCTTCAATACTATGGGTTATTTCTGAAAGACCAAAAAGAGTGGATTATGACTACAACGGTCGGGTTGACCGAGGTCACTCTAGATTTCTGAATCTATAAAAGGGTCATCACTTTCGATGACATACTTTCCATCTAGCCAG
>CALJGH010000087.1 GCA_938073925.1 uncultured Nitrospinaceae bacterium | reverse complement strand
ACATGCGGTAGTAACGATTTGCATTGACAGTCAGTCTCTCGGTTAAGATATTCTAAACGATTTTAAGCGGCTGTTTTTTCTTCCTCTGAGTTTTCAAAAACATATTGTTGATAAAGAGTCCTTCCAACTTGGAAGGTCTGGAGGGAGTACTACCTTGGCAATGTTTTCCATGATTGGTTCTTTCGGTATTGGAGTTGTCCATCTCCAGAAAGAAGCCGGCCCGTTCTCGATTTTATAGGTGTTGGCAATGAGAACGTCTTTTTCTGCGGGTTGAATATACCCCTTGCGGGGCACGATATTTCGAGTGCTTTAGGATGAAATAGTCAAACGCAGTAGGGAAGAACAACCCAGGATTGCGGCGCTCCGCTCACTAATGATGAACCATAGGATACAAAACCAGCGTAATGGTGTTTAAATGTCCCTGACACCTGTGGCAGTTCGCCGTTCGCTGCTACATGCCTACTTTTTCGCGGACTTCATCCATCAATTTGGCATCGATGGTGGTGGCGCCATTTTCAATCGCATAATTGATGACGGTTTTCTTCGCCATACCTCTTACAAAGAAGGGCACTTTTTTGATGCGTTGTTCGGCTTCTTCTGTCCAAATTAGAGTGTCTTCGGGATTTTTGCTTTTCAGTTCTTCTTTAGCCTGAGCTAATGACGAACTGACCGCGGCCATGGGTGCTTTGCTAACATCGGTTGCACCACCCATTTCGACACCCAGTTTGCTTACGAATTCGGTTTCGAAGTTATTGGTTAACATGGCGATCATATGTCCACATTTTTTGCATTTGAACTTCATCGTCAGGTTTTGTTTTTCTTCTGGCATGATGCCATCAACCTGTACTTCCATTTTTACATCACAAGGGATACAAAGGAATTTCATTACGCCTCCTAATTGGGACTATTTTTTGATAAATTGTTCGATATTGTCAACCGTATCAGCGATTGCTTTACCGGTTACTGAATCTTTAAACTCGGTGAAGAAAAGTTGCCCAGATTTGCTTTGCGACACGCGTGTGTCAAAAGGTATTTTGCCGATATAGGGAATTTCTTTTCTTTCCGTTAACTTTTTCACATCATCTCCAGCGAACAGTTTGCCTTCTTTTTCACAATGCGGGCAAACATAGGTGGCCATGTTTTCTACCAAGCCGATAATGGGCACACCCATTTTATTATTTTTGGTGATCGATTTAGTAACAATATGTTGTGATAACATAGAAGGGATGGTTATTTCCACTGCGCCTACCAGTTCTGGAATGAGGGAACGAATGTTATCTATCCTGTCACTTCCTGGTGGCATGTCTATGAGTAAATAGTCCAACTCGCCCCAATTGGTATCTGCAAGTAGTTCGCGGATTGCTGTGGATTCCATTGTGCTGACCCATACGGCTGTGGCGTTAGCTTCTTCAGTCCACATCACAGGGGTGTCTGCGGATTTTAAAAGCATATCCATTGACATGATTTTGATGCCTTGATGTCCAACACCGGGTTCTATACCATCGTCTTTCGTTTCGAGCTTGTTATTGCCCACACCGAGCAAATGACAGATACTGGGTCCGTTCAGATCTGCATCGAGGATGCCTACTTTGAATCCTCGGTCTGCAAGGCAGGAAGCTATGTTAGCAGTGATTGAGCTTTTGCCCACTCCGCCTTTACCGCTCATAAGAGCGACCTTATATTTTATTTTATCGAGCCGGGACCGCAGCTTTGCTCCTAGTTGGGTTACTTGTCCGATAATGTCTGATCCGCCATCGCCTACTAGATCATCATATGTTTTCATGCAAAAACTCCTGAATTTAAGCTGGAACGTATCCCTGATTTTTAACGGAATTGATCTTTTAATAATAAATGAAAACCCCCTAATTTAAAAGATTTTCTTTGATTTTCTTGATTTTAGACTATCCCGTAAAAATATATTTTTATCGGTTATTAAAATTTAGGTTGACCTTATCTATTGGACTCATTTAGATTACAAGATTCATCAATGGTAATTCACCATTGTGTAGCGAGTCTCAATTAAATGGTATTGGAATGGATCTAACTGAAGAAGATAAAGCCTACATTAAAGGGGAGGAAATTCTTCTCGAAACCACTCTGGAATCTCTTTGCCAGCAGTTGCCACAGGTGCAGGCAGCGACGATAAACGCCAACCAAGCGGCTAGAGAGCTGACCAAGCAAGTGGTCAATGAGTGGAATGACGAAGAAAGGCAACCTCTTATCTCTGATGAAGCGGTTGCACATTCCATTCTGGATATTCGAAAAAATAGCGATAAGGCCTTGTTGGAACTGATTGAGGAACCTTATTTTGGCAGGGTCACCACTATAGAAGACGATGGCAATGAAGTGTCTTTCCTGATCGGGAAAAAGAGCAATATCGATGCAGGAGTTGTGGATTGGCGTAATGGCCCCATCGCTGCTTTGTATTTCAATTATAAGCAGGATGAAGAGTTCTTTGAGGTTATCAACGATCGGGAGCGCAGTGGCAAGATAAAGCTTCGGCGATCTTTTAAAGTGGAAAACGGTCATCTGATACAGATAGATTCCCCTGAAGGGATTTTTCGCCGTACCGAAACGGGCTGGGAAAAACTGGATGCGGACTCAGAAATTGCTGCGCATCGCTCACGTGGAATTCACACCAAAGAAAAAAGTTTGCCGAGTATTCTTTCTTTAATTACCAAAGACCAGTTCGAGATGATCACGACTGATCCGGAACGCCCGGTCATCATCCAGGGTTCTGCGGGTTCGGGTAAGACGACGGTTGCTCTTCATCGGCTGGCGTGGTTGCTTCACGAGAACAATTCGACCGTTAAATCAGAAAACACCCGCGTGATTGTTATGAATAAATCGCTGGCTGTTTATGTCTCCGCAACTTTGCCTTCAATGGGTATTGATGATGTGCAGACCACCACTTTCAATAGCTGGGCTTTATCTATTATTCGCAAGTCCATGCGCACTCAACCTTTTTTCAAGTTTCTCACTATTCCATCTTTTGTTGAAGAGATAAAATTTTCTGAAGAGATACTGAAAGCTCTCGACGGCTTGGTGGAAAAGCAAGGGAAGGCTCTTGATGAAAAAATTAAAAAGGAATTTTCGAGCCGGACGGCTCACCTTGAAGGTTGGGCGAAGGGAAAAGGGAAGCCTATTTTGCCCCGGTTGAGAGATTTCCGTCATGAGGTAAAGAACTCGAACCTCCCGGAAGCTGAAAAACAGCAGAAATTGGGACTCGTTAAAAAGCAGATAGCTAATCAGGAAGATTATTTACAGGACCTTTACAACCTACTTTCTGACACGGAACATTTGAAAAAATATTTAAAACGCGATACCAAGTTGGCATCCAACCTTGAATATCTCAAGCGCCTGACCGACAAGAACAGGCTTAAAAAAAATCTCGACTATTTTGATATGTCCTTGGTTCTGAGATTTATCCAGGTTAAAAATGGGGGTCTGCCAGATGGTGACGGTGGAACGGTTTTGCTGGATCATATCGTTATTGATGAAGCTCAGGATTTTGGTCCTGTAGAGTTCGCTATCATGATGGATGCGGTGAGAGATAAACACCAGGTAACGATTGTCGGCGATGTGGCGCAGAAAATTCTTTTCGCAAGAAAATTTATTGGCTGGAAAAAAGTGGTCGAATATCTAGGCTTGGATGAAGATTCTATAATTCAGCTGGAAGTTTCTTTCCGTTGTACTGTTCCCATTATGACCTTGGCGTATAAAGTGGCAGGCGACCCTAAAACGGTTGAGGGAAGGGCGGGGCCAGCCCCTGATTGGAAGAAGGTTGGTAATTTTGTTGACCTTACTGAAGCACTCGCCGATTGGTCACGTGGGTTACTGCGTGCCGATCCCTACAAATTAGTCGCGCTGATATGCCGGTATCCGAAACAGGCTATGGAGCTGAAGGAGGAGATGGAAAACTATTTGCCCGGAGAAGTGCGACTCGGCCATAGAGACCAGTTTTCCTTTGAACCGGGTGTGCTTGTTACGAATATCCATCAGGTGAAAGGATTGGAGTTTGATTCTGTTGCGTTAGTGGAGCCAGATGAAGAAAACTATCCGGAAAAAAGAGAGGAAAGCCGCAATATGATTTATGTCGGCATCACTCGAACTCAGGAAGACCTGCTCTTGGCAACGATCCGGCCATATTCTTCGGTTTTATTTTAATTAAGTATTGCGAAAACGGGCAAGCGGACTATATTTATTTCTCAAGGTATTTGAGACCCACCTTAACCAAGGAGGTAAATATAGGAACTGAAACTCCGCCTGATAAGTTTAGAACAACAAATATAATAATCCGTATATAATTATGGATAGCCCTCCAACGGGAGATGTCATAAAAAACAGAAATAACGCGTTGAGCAGTTGCAACGCGTTTTTTATTTTTATGAGATAGGCTTGCATTTTCCTCCATCTTCTCAATGAGGGAGAGGATTGGGGTGAGGGGGGGTATAATATCTTCCAATTAACAGTGTTTTATGCAAGTTAGGAAATGAAAAAAAAATATCTTATTATAATTGAATATGAAGGCACGGCATACCACGGCTGGCAGGTGCAGAAAAATGGAATCACGGTTCAGGAGGTTGTGGAAAAAGCTCTGTCCAAAATAACGA
>CALJGH010000086.1 GCA_938073925.1 uncultured Nitrospinaceae bacterium | reverse complement strand
TCAAAAAATTATATTAGTTAATCCTATTTTTTACGATTAACCGTAATGTTAACAATGCTAAAACAAAAAACAACTAAAATAAACCATATTTCATGCCTTTTCAAAATTAGTAGCCCTAAAAACCAAAACTTTTCAAATTATTTTAAAGTCTCAGGAAAAGCCTCAGCTAACCTGTCAATGGAACCTTTCGGTAAAGGGATTTTTGCAGCACGGGCTTTTTGAACCGCTTGCCAAGCTTCTTCATATCGTTTGAGGTTATACAAAACATCAACTCGTAATGCATAAGCCGTGCTGTTTAGAGGATGCAAAGCGATACTTTCACCCAGTTTGGCAAGTGCGTCTTCATACTTTCCCAGAGCATTCAGGGAAGCCCCCCAATAAGCATACGCGTTGCTATGTTCAGGGTTGATCTCAAGTACCGTGCGGTAGTGAGTAATGGCCTCAGCAAATTTTCCTTCCATCGCCAGGGTCAGGCCCCAGTAAAGATGCGCTTTTTCATCGGTAGGGTCATTTTTAGCGGCAACAATAAAGTGATTGACGGCTTCCTGCGTTTTTTTCAACTTGACTAGAGAAATCCCCCACCAGGTCTGAATTGCTGCATGATCTGGAAACTCTTTCGCGACCTTTTCAGCCATATCTGCAGCTTCTTGATACTTGCCCATCGCATTCATTTCTCGAATGACTTTTATAGGGTCAACTTTAATTTTTTGTTTATTTGGATTTTTTAATTGTTGCAGACGCGCTTCAGATCTTTTAGCGGCTCTTTCTTCTGCCAGCATTGCTTCTTCCATTCGATCTTTTGCCGCAAGATATACAAAACCAATAACCGTAATAACGATACAAAGATACCAAATGAGTTTAATTCTAGTCGGCATTAAATATGACTTTCAAATATTCGGGATAATGTTTCCGGTAGGATCATGATTCTATCAATTGAGAGTATACCCTAATATTAGTAAATGGATTAAAACTTCTTTAAAATTTTTTCGGCTTTTTGAATCAGTTTGTACTGCCCGGGTTGATCTCTGGTCAGCCTCAGAAATGTTTGCAAATGTCTTCTAGAAGAGGATGGGGCGCTATTTTGAATCTGCACCCCCAGATAAAAATGCGCCAAAGCCGAGTCCGGGTTCAATTTCAGTGAATTTTCAAATTCCTCAATAGCCCGCTGAGCATCCTTCTTAAAAGCATAGGCCAGTCCCATAAAGAGGCTAAACTCATGGTCACCATCGTACCATGCAAGAGTATTTTCTAGAGTATTTAAAGCTTTGCCAGGTTGACCTGAAAAAATATACAAGCGTGCCAGACCCAAACTACCGAACACGTAGAAGGGATTTGCCTTGAGAGCATTCAAATAGGACTTTTCCGCCTCATCAATCAGTTTTAGCTCCTGATAAACATTTCCCATATTCATATGAGCAAGAATATGCTGCGGCTCCAGCACCAAAACTTCTTTATAATAAGCCAGAGCTTGAGTGATATCTCCCACGTTGAATGCTGTTTCTGCCCGTTCGAGCAACATCGTTATTTTAGCCTTGCGTTTTATTTCCTCAATCTGACTTTCCGACCTTTCCAGTTGCGCAAGTCTTTTGCCTACATCGATTTTCACCTGAGTATCTGCAAACTTCACAAAATCGGGCTGCAAACGGATGAAGGGGGTCAATTGCCGAACCAGCACATCTCTTTCATCTTTATAAACGTATTCCGGCGCATTAAACTCCAGCAGCGAGTTATCATCAGTATGCAATGGAGCATCTTTACTGAACTCCACAAGTTTTTCGTGAGACATGATCATCAAGCTCATCAAATCCGGAACATTTCTGATACCGATTCCGGCAAAATCTTTTCCGGTGATTTCATTGGCCAGATATTTTTGCGCTTTTTCAAACGATAACCCATATTCTTCTTCGGAGCCTATCAACAGATAATCATCCCCGGCGATAGATTCCCACATCGTCACAAATGGGAATTTATCGGTAAACGAGTGCACGATGGATTTAAAATTATCTGGAGACATATTTGTATGAACCCAAATACAGGCCAGCCCCCCTGGATTTAATCGTTTTTTCAGTAACTCGAAAAAATCAACTGTAAACAAAGCTCCGACCCCGGATATCCATGGATTAGAAGGCTCCGAAACGATCACATCATAAGTATTGTTTGATAACGCAATATGATTACGGCCATCTTCTAGTAGCACAGTGAGTCGTTTGTCATTGAGTGCATCATGGTTGAATGGATCAAAAAATCGCGATCCTTCTATAACCGCAGGGGAAATTTCAACCAGATTTATTTTGTCTACCGGAAACTGTTCGACCGCGCCCAATGTAATTCCACTGCCTTGACCTATCACCAAAGCAGATTTTGGATTGATATGAAACAGCATTGGCAGATAACCAGACAACAATTGAGTTCGCATATCCAATGCCAAAGAAGCATCGGTTTTTCCATTCACACGCAGGAAGATATTTCCCGAAGTAGAAAGCTCAGTCGTGACTGTTGTATGCATCCCCTCTTTAAAAAACAGGATCTTGTTTTTTTTCAACTCAGCTTCTTTTAAATCTCCAATTCGGTATGGCATGAAGGAGCCACTGGAAATAACCGATTTATCCCAGGGATCTAATGCGTTTGCAACCAGCAGATAGACAATGAATACCCCAGGTAAAAAATACATCTTCCAGTTAAAACTGAGCTGTGCCCCAAATATCAAAAGAGCCATTCCCAAAAGAATATTTAGAAAAACCGCAGTCAAAATTGTTGTCTGCAATCCTAATAGCGGGATGAAAACAAAACCCGCCAGAAAGGAACCAATAATCGTTCCAAAAGTATTGCAGGCATAAGTACGGCCAACACTTTCTCCAACCGTCGCCAACTTCGTTGCCGTGATCTTAATCACGATTGGGAACTGAGCACCCATAAAAAATGTTGGGATAAAAAGAAGTCCAAAAATGGTCAGGAAATTGGCCACTTGCATCAGGTCAAATTGCTGCCCCCAGTTCTCATAAATCCATCGATTGGAAAAAGGAATACGAGCAAAGATAGGAATAATAGATAGAGAAGATAATCCAATTATTATTTGATTTAAACCATAATACTTAATTAAGTTACTCATCTTAGCGAGACAGCGAGAAGCCACCACTGTACCCAATGCCAGTCCCAAAATAAAAACGGTAAGAATGAGGCTGAAGGCGTAAACCGAAGAGCCCAGCAACAGTGATAAAATTCTTGTCCAGGCCATCTGATAAACAAGAGCGATCATCCCAGCAACAGCAAAACTTAAGAGTATTAAAGCTTCGCTTTTTTCCAGTGGGGGTTCTTTGACCAAAGAGGTTGAGTGTTGCAACTGCTCTTTAAGGGGTGGCTTGAATAACAGGTAAATGACTGCTGCGATTCCAATATTTGCTGCTGCTGCCACACCTATCGTTGTCTGCACACCCAACAAACGCATAAAAACAAAAGCAGATGCCCAGGCCCCAACAACCGCACCAAAGGTATTCATGGAGTATAGGGTGCCGACATCTTTTCCTATATAACTTTCATCACTGGAAACGAATTTACTGAGAACGGGTAAGGTGGCTCCCATAAAAGTAGCGGGAATAATCAATAAAACACCACAGACCAAAAATCGCACCAGACTGGTTTGTGTATAAGAATCGCCGAGATTGAGATAAATCCATTGAAATAAAGGGAAGGCCAACTCGATGAACGAGGGAATGAGCAGGCAATAGATGCCAATACCCGCTTCGAGAATGGCATAGGCTGCCAATGGATTAAAAGCACGGTCAATGATTTTCCCGCCGAAAAAACTACCTAGGGCCAAACCACCCATGAAAGCGGTCAAAACGGTTGCTATGGAGTAATGGGTATTGCCCATTATCAAAGTTAGTAGACGAGTCCACACCACCTCATAGATGAGGCCTGTAGCACCTGAAACGAAAAAAAACAGGAATATCCAAGCTCGGGAAAATTGAGAGTTTCGGGGGACCACTTTGTGCAACCGTCAAATAAAGACTGGGATTAAATATTCACCACCACAAGGGGATGGAGCATCTAGGAAAGCAAACAATAAAGGCTCGTTCGGCCGGGAAGAATAATCCCAGCAATAAAACCTGTCGCTAGCGAAGGATCTTCGCTATTTTTTATCCTTTTTGGAAAGACCGCAGCGGAAACCTAGAATACTGTCTTTTCGTCCCGGGCTTGCTGCAAATCTTTTAGAGGTGCGAATGTCTACACTCCTCGCATCCCACGAACCGCCCTTAAAAACGTGATTCTTGCCCTTTTCAGGTCCGGTAGGATTCATAATAGGAGCCGTTTTATAGTAAAACTGATCATAAAAATCGCTCACCCATTCGGACACATTTCCTGACATATCGTAGATGCCATAAACACTCCTGCCCATCGGATATTTTCCAACAGGGCCCATATAAGGATACCCATCGCCGGTACCCGCAAGGTTGGCGCGTTTTGGTAGAATTTTATTTCCCCAAGGAAAATCGAGACCATGCGTTCCCCTTGCCGCTTTTTCCCACTCCGCTTCCGTAAGAAGCCGTTTTCCGGCCCAAGTGCAATAGTTCGTAGCATCATGCCAGGAGACACCCACCACAGCATGGCTGGGTACATCCATGATCGCATGATCTCCTGGGAAAAAAGGCACCGAAGGTTTTACATAACTGGCGGCCTTTCTATACTTATTATATTCCTTAACGCTTACCTCATATTTATCGATATAAAACGCATCCAGATAAATTTCCTGAGCCGGCTTCTCATCGTACCCGCCTGAATCTGAACCTCGGGAAAAAATTCCCTCTGGAACCAGAACCATTTCGCGACCATCATCCCCCACGAAGGTTTCGTAGATGCTGAAATCGCGATTATCTGAAACCGCCACATCATTGGTTTTTTTCGCCATTTGTTGTACTCTCACGTCATGGTCAATGGACTTTTTAATTTCCCAAATGATGACGAGCAAAAGCAATATGGAAATGGCAAAACAGGCAATGACTCCAAACATTAAATTCTTATCGCGCATGGGCTACCATAGAAAAATTGTTCAATTATAAGTATTTCAAAGCGTTGATTATAATTTAATCAGCAATTAAAGCAATGTTATTTTCCATTAGAAACAGAAACACTAACTGTTCCTTTAGTAGGTAAAAACAGGGTAGATAAAAAATGAAAATGGATTTATTAAAAGTTAAAGATCAGGCCCTATCTTTTATGAAGCCTGCAAAAGTTGAGATTCTAAAATGGTACCGCGGTGAGTACCAGGTAGACCTGAAGTCAGATGCTAGCCCTGTCACCATCGCTGATCGCAATGCGGAAGAAATATTGAGAAAAAAAATTTCAAAATATTTTCCTGAGCACGGCATCATTGGTGAAGAGTTTGGCAACCATAATGCCGAGGCAGAATGGGTTTGGACCATTGACCCTGTGGATGGCACACGCTCCTTCATTCAAGGCCTGCCACTTTTCGCTTCCCTAATATCCCTTCTACATAAAGGGGAACCGGTACTTGGAATCATAGAGCTTCCCGCACTGCAAGAAACAGCCTGGGCTGTTAAAGGTAAAGGAGCTTTTTTAAACGGCAAACCGCTAAAAGTTTCCAAGCAAAAAAAACTTCAGGGAACTTTCGTTGCCGTCGCCGACAGGTATTGTTTTCGCCAACAAAAGCAAACCTTCCTGTTCGACCAATTAAATAAAGAGGCGGGAATAGTAAGAACCTATCCAGACGCTTTTGGTCACCTCATGGCAATCCGCGGTTCAGTGGATGTTATGGTCGACCCTCTGGCTAAGATATGGGATTACGCGCCATGTAAAATCCTAGCGCAAGAAGCAGGGGGGAAATTTGCAAACTTCTCTGGCAACCAAGCAAGCATTGAACAAGGAACAGCAATTGTCGGCAATGCCAGTATCGTCAAGGAAGTGCGGAAATTATTTGCGGAGAGCAAACCTAAATAGGTTTTCGACCCGAAAAACCTGTATTGAGATCATGCCAGAACAAGATTTCTTTTTCGGGCATCCGCCAACAAAGGTACACCTCCCTACCCTCCCGCAGCGAAGGAAAATCAACGAGTCCCTCTCGGATTCCCTTAACCTCACAGCCCATTCCTTCTATCCTATGCATCAGGTCATTATATTTTAACACCGCGTTTAAATAATCCACTCCCTGATCACTACCCCCATTCCATTTTGCTTTTTCTCTGGCATTTTTAATGTCGGGGAAATCGTTGTTCAAAGAAACAGAAAGATTTTGAATCCGTGGAACCAGATCCAGAAGTTGAGGAACAAATGCATTGGCTTCATCAAGGGTAAACAGTTTTTTGGAAGGCATGCGTTAAACAATCGCGAGTTAAATTAATTAAGGAAATGCATTATACGGATTCACAAAAATAATTCCACCCTGGCGCGAAACAGAGTTCAAAAATTCACAA
>CALJGH010000085.1 GCA_938073925.1 uncultured Nitrospinaceae bacterium | reverse complement strand
GGCAGCACTTCCAGCGAAGCGGACACAGAAATATCGGTACCTTCCTCTGCATTGACTTCCAAAAGATGCGGTTGGCCAATGGCACGTAATTCTTTTTCAGCGATAGCCTGATTCAGACGATCACTGATGAGGTTGCTCAACACCTCTTTTTTAACATCAGGACCAAACTGCTTTTCTAACAGAGAGGCAGGAACTTTACCTTTACGAAAACCCGGGACTTTAACCTGTCTCCCCAGCTTCTGATAGTACTTGTCCACTTCCTTTTTGTAATCCTGATGAGGAACTACAAATTTAATTTTCTTATTACAGGAATCAACATCTTCAATTTCGATCTTCATATTTTTCCAAAAGTTTAATGATTAATCACTCAAGGTGGGGACCATAGATCTATTCCCGTCAGATTAAAAGGGACCGTTGAACTTTTTACAATTAGCTTGAACCCTCTCCACTAGGGAATGCCGGTGGAGGGACTCGAACCCCCACGCCCGAAAGCACTAGTTCCTAAAACTAGCGTGTATACCAATTTCACCACACCGGCAAGCTTGCTCGGGAAAATATAGCACTTTATATGGTAATCAGTCGAAAGAAAAGCTCTTGTTTTAAGGAGAGGTTTTTAGTTTTTTTCTAAGAAATTGATAATAGGTCAGTTTCTCCAATCCAATTACCATCAGGTTGAGCTTTTCTCAATGGAGATTTTTAATTCGGTGTTGTCATAATTAACAATCAGGGTTTCTGGTTTAAATGGAGGGCTAAAAAATGGAAACCACAACGTTTCTTACGTCAATGATGGCCGGAATCTCCGCATTGGGGTTCTTAGATTATTTCGGCTCTCGTTTGTTTGACTAGGTAGCCTTATCTCGGCCCGCTTGGTTCCTCCAAAAAACTTCTCTCCTAAATTTTCTGCGAACGAATCAAAAGCGGGCGAGATCAAATTTCGAATTTATTTTTGAGCAAGTTGAATTTTCCAAGGGGGAGGCTAAATTTTTTGAACAATGAAATAGCCTTCAAATTGGCAACTTAAAACATCTGTCACCCAAAAAACAACTACCCCTCTTCCATCTCCGACTGGAGGGCGGAAATATCGTCCTGAAGTAGAGTGTAATCAATTTCGAGTTTATCGCAATATTTTCGCAGGAAAGAGTGCATTATTAAGACACAATGCCACTCGTCAAAAATCTCATCACTTTTCTCGCAGAATTTTTCATACTCCGAAAAACCTTTCTCTATTGTTTCCAATAGTTTTCCAAATCCAGCTAGCTCATCCATTTCTGAATAGGTCGCATCCAGATCTTGGTCCCAGAAGGTTTCATCGGATTGTTCAGGATTGATAGAGGCTAAATATTGGTCTTCGATCTGGCTGAAATCTAAATCGATCTGCTTACAATAACTGCGCAAATTGTTGAAGGCAATGAAAAGACATTCATAGCCACTGACATCGATTTCTTCTTCGCTATTCAGTTCAGAAACATCTTCATCCACCCAGTCAAACATTTCAAAAAAGGAATCGAGGTTAGATTGTTCTTCCGATGATGAGCCCTTGGTATCCATAAACTTACCTATCTATACTGAGTGGTTTTCGGTCTTTTGGGGTCAACACGGTGTTTGGCGGATAATAACCTTTCGGCACTATCAAGTTAGGGTAAACCCAGGTGTCTTTACCCAACAATGTTCCCGGACAAAGAACCGCGTTACACCCAATCTCGGCATGATCTCCGACCACAGCCCCTAGTTTTTCCATACCGGTCTCAAGATCCGCACACAGAATCTGAATAGGATGGATAAAACCTTCCTGCTTTTCTTCTCTGCTACGAAACTGCAAGTTCGCCAGTTTCGATCCGGCGCCCATATTGACATGGCGACCCAAAATACTGTCACCAATATAATTGAAATGCCCTGCCTCACTACGATCCATCAGAATACTGTTTTTAACTTCTGTCGCATGGCCAATCACACAACCTTCACCAGCAAAAACATTTCCGCGAACATAAGCTCCTTGCCGAATATCGCAGTTCTCGCCGATCACCGTCGGACCTTTAATTATTGCCGATGGTTCCAACCGGGTACCCGAACCAATAAAAATTTGCAGCTCTTTTAAATAAACCGCCTGATCCAGTTTTATCCATTTCTGTACGAATAATCCCTTTTCACTTTTATCAAAACAGACACCCTCCAATTCCGTTGAATAGGAATCTGTTTTACTTTGCATCAGTGATTGCAATATCGAATCGAGATTTTTTAAAGGATCCCAAACTCGGTCAACCCCGAAAAACAACCTCTTATAAGGCTCTCGATCTATATCTGAAAAAAATAGGGACAAGTCTTGCATAGTTAATTTCCTACATACCATCTCCCAAGTACGGTCAAGCGAAAGCCTTTGGAACTCATTTCAATGAGTCCCTGTTTCTGCATTTCAGTGACCAGTCGGGTTTTGGAATGTTTTTCAATTTCTAAATCTTTTTCATTCAAGGGCTGCGATGCAAGCTGGCTAAGCACATCTAATTCCAGTTTGTAAAAATGATGATCGCAATTTTTTAAGGCGGTGAAAAGTGTTTTTATAGTCTCTTGTCCCATTTTTTTCAAGTTCGCGGCATCCAATTTACTTCCTCGAAGATTGATGCTGATTTTATTTTCAGTGCCGGAATTTCTCACAAAGATACCCGCTTTCCCAGCTGATAATGAGATATATAACATATCGGGATCTTCAGGGAAAATTCGAGTCGCAACTTGATAGCTTCTTTTTTTAGCCGCACGTATAAGAGTTTGTTTTACTTTTCGCCAGACTATGGAGCCGCTAAAAAATAATTCCTGATGAATGTAATAAACATAAAGAGTGCCCTTAAAACCTGGAGCAAAGGGCCGACTTATCTTATTGTAATATTTTTTTGGGGAAAAATTAAGATATTCGGTCGCCACCAGAGTGTTCAAAGCACTTTTAATCCCATTGCCAGAATAAATCGATACGGCTTCTCCATCAGGCCGAATAAATTGTGACTCTGTAATATTATGTCCGGTTTCTTCACTGCCAACGGCCAGAATAGGGTTAGAATCTTTTTTCTGCCCGCTTTTTTCACCTAGAATTCTGGCAAGTTTTTTTAGCGAAGCAATACTTGTTATACCCGTTTTTTTCAGCTTCTTTGCTTCACGCTGGAATACTAGACGTTTTTGTTTTGGACAATCGCGATCTTTTGATTTTTGTTCTAACTGCCTTAGCAGGATTTTAAGGAGAATCCATTTGTCACCTACAGCGGTCAGCTCAGATTTCAATCCCATTTTTTCAGCAGCGATTGCCGCATTGAGATCGCTCTCAACGGTATTGATATACAAAGAGCCTTTATATTTTTCTGGGAACTGGGTCGACAAATGTTTGGCTTGCAAAATAGCCGTTTCATCGCCACTCAACACCCAAAGCAGGTCTTTAAAAGGATCATATTCCAACATAAAAAACCGATCGGCATCGGCATCGAAGATGGTTGCTACGGCTCGCATTATTCCTTTGCGCAAGGAAGATTTGTGTTTACGACCTACTTCAAAAAGTTTAACAACGGCTTTGTGACGATAAAAATACCCGCCAGGATTTTTTATCTGTTCGGCAGTGATTCGGTCTCGGCCTTCGAGATCGGCCACACCAGAAAACACGTTTACATCCCCATTTAATTTTCCGTTGACCTCAAATACTTTCCCAACTCCTGCCTGAGTAAAAATTTTCTTGGCGATGCCCGTGAGCGAGCCGTTGGTAGGGTCGACAACCAGCACCACGTTTTTAAAATTGATAGATTCATCAATCCACGAATTTTCGGGAGCCAGAGTGAATCCGCTAAAAAGCTCCAGAGCATTTCCTCTGCAATCTTTACGCTTCCCCTTTAACGATACGTTTTTAATGGCTGAATATTTTTGCGGCAAAATAAAACGAGTCAATCGAGAATCGTCGGACGGCAGAGGTTTCATGCCGCGATAGGGGGAAAAAAGTTTTATTCCGTTTTGGTCATTGGGGTTATGCGATGCCGTTATCATAATGCCGCAATCGGCATTTTGGTGCAGCATGAAAAGCGGCACCAGTGGAGTTGGCACAATACCAAGAGTCAGGGCATTGCCCCCTGCTTTAAGAATTCCCTTGATAACAGCTTCAATAAAAATTCCCGACAGGTCCCTGGGGTCCCATCCCACCACAACATTTTTTGGGATTTTTGGTCCTGTTAGATTTTTAATATGCGAATAGGCATACAGCTCCATGAATTGCTCTGTGATCCAACCCTTTTCCAGAAACACTTGTTGCGGAGTGAGTCCTTTGCATTCGGGATTGTTGGAGAGCTTTGTTTCCCGGCGTATACCATCGGTGCCTTGAAGTCTTTGTCTGCCAAGCTTATTCATAATAGCGATAAAATTGAGTTGACGAAAAAAAGAAAAATGAAGAATACCACATACCTAGATAAAGCATGCACTTTATGGGAGGCTCTCTTGTCAGCGGAAGGGAAAATGGGTAAGTTGTACGGTTGCAAAAACATTCCAAATTGGGTAGTTTTTATTAATCAGATAAGGGATAGAGCCATGACCTATAACGCTTTTATCAAAAAAGAAACCATCCACGCCATCATTCGAACTTCGAGCAAAAAAGTCGAGGAGTAAATTTTCAAGCTCCCAAACAATCGACTTTTGGATATGTTAAATGAGGGGGAGGAGAGTTTTATTCCAGTGATCGATTCCAAAGTCTTTTGCCTGGTCACCGGGAATGTTTTATTTGAATCCGAATTTCTAGCGGTCAATAAACAACATTTAATTCTGATCGCGGATCATCTGGTCGCCCAATAAACCCTCAATGTTGGGCAAATATTTCTTCAGGAGAAGCGAAAAGATTAAAACCTGATTTTACTTCGCTTCAACCTAGAAATTTTCATCTCTTTCTTTACTTATCAAAAAATTGACAGGTTATGGAAAAAACTTCCGATTTTGACCCTGTATGGGGTGCATTCGCCCACACCAAAACTAATAAGATACTTTATTTATAATGACTTACACCATCATCCCCGTAGGATGCCCTTTGGCATAGTCCTTGCTCTTAATAATAGATAATCAATGTACCTGAAAGACTTGTAATTAAAGGATTAACTACCCATACAGTTTATTTTTAAAAAGATCTATTTTTCTTCCGGGTTTCTCCGAAGCTTTGGGCTAGCAAATTAAAGCGTGGAACTCCATAAAATCAGGGAAGTAATTTCGATTGGAACGGCAAGTGTGCAGCGGA
Organism: uncultured Nitrospinaceae bacterium; assembly: GCA_938073925.1. Taxonomy (GTDB): domain Bacteria; phylum Nitrospinota; class Nitrospinia; order Nitrospinales; family VA-1; genus UBA8687. The sequence goes on along the minus strand of CALJGH010000085.1, from coordinate 397 downwards.
ACCTTTTAGGGCTCAAGCCCTTTATTTAGCGTAATTCAAGGATTTTCAAAAATGTGTTTTTGGCCTCAACTTCAGCTCTTTTTTTTCCGCTAAGATGAATATGGTGGTGGATTTGGTTACAGCTAATTTCAAAAATAAAATTCTAACAGCGGGGGCCTTTTGCCTTCTCTTCTGCAATTTTTTTGTCTTATCCTCTTTTGCCCAGATTTCTCCTCAGGGGCGAGATCAAACTTACAAGCAAGCCTCTCCACTCCGATTCGAAGAACGCTTCAAGAAGCAGGCAAAACCGAAAGCGCAAAAGATACCCGTGCGAGAAGACAATCTCAAGCCCATGTTTCCCTCCGAGTTGCGGAAGGTAAAATTTGTCTTACAGAAAATGGTTATCAAGGGTTCAACC
>CALJGH010000084.1 GCA_938073925.1 uncultured Nitrospinaceae bacterium | reverse complement strand
CCTGGTCCATCAGGAAGAAATCACCAAGCATTGCCTGAGTTACGGGGACTATTATGAAGTTCAAAACACTGTATTCAAACAAGAACCCGATATAAAGGAAGAATTACAGAGATTATATTGGGCTCTCGCATCTGTCCGCATAATTCAAAAAATTGAAAAGATCAATCAGTTTGAATTGCTAAACGATCTGTTCGCCAAAAATTTGATAAGCCCGCTAGCGTTCAAAAGCATGCAAAAGGGGCTCAATTTCGTCTCGAAAGTACGCCTGCTATTGCATACACTGCAACAAGGAGCGCATAGAGATGTGATGAGCTATGAAGTAAGAGAAAAAATAGCAGAGTCAATGGGTTACAAAGTGAGAGCCTTTTTTCATGAATATTTTTTTGAAGCAGTCTACCCACTCAAACGGTTCAGCCGCAATCTCTACTGGGAAAGCATGGCTGCCGACACCAAAAAACAAAAAAATCTTTCTGAGTATTTTTCCTTAAACACCCAGAACCAGATTTTTTTCGAAAAAGATCCTGAGGCTTTATTTTCTGATAATCCTCTCTGGTTCTTTAAAGTTTTCATATGGGTCGCAGAAAGAAATTACCATCTGTCCTACGAAGTGATTCGGGCTGTCGAGCAGCATGTCGATCCCATTTTCACAGGGGATTCCTCCAATCTGGAAATCCAGAATTGTTTCAAGCGGGTTATTCGAGGGAAATTTTTTTCAAAGGCCCTTCGCCTCTTGCATGAATTTGGGATACTGGAAAACTTTTTAATTCCTGAGTTTAAAAACCTGCGAGGTCTACTGCAAGATATCTACGTCCACAAGTTTCCTACCGATGTTCACGTTCTTTCAGCTTTGGAGGTCTTGAACGGATTGGAATTTCGGGACACTGCCGACCCTTTTCTCGCAGAACTTTACCATTCGCAAAAGGATAAAACTGCCCTCAAACTTGCAGTGTTGCTGCACGATATCGGCAAAGGTGTCAAAGTAGGCGACCAAAATGAGGAATTGGTAGGGGCTCGGTTGATTCCAAAAATCCTGAAAAAACTCGGGTATGACGACAAACCAAAACGGGTGGAAGACATTGCCTTTTTGGTTGAAAAACACCTGACTCTGTATGACCTCATGTTGCTCGACCCGGAAGCGGATGACACCTATGACATGGTACTGGACCTGGTCAACCATGATAAAGAACGTCTAAAAATGCTGGTACTACTTACCCATGCAGACCGTGGTGGAACCAAGATGAATATGTCCGTCACACAGATTCAACAACTGAAACTTTTTTACCAGTACACACTGCATCACAAAACACGTGAAAGTGTCCCAAACACCATTAAGCTTGATTTTTTAAAAATGGTGCGATTGCCTCGCGAGTTACAGTCGCAACTGGAAATTTATTATAAATTCAATCAGTCCAAAAAACCGTTCATGGCTGAAATGCTGTTTAATCCAGGTCAACCTTCTGACTTAATCGTTTGCACCCAGGACACTCAAGGGTTTCTCTATAAAGTATCTGCCGTTCTTGCATACAACCAGCTCGACATAGTGCAAGCCAATATTCAAACTATGAAAGATAAAGTATTCGACGTTTTCAAGGTGATCAATTCTTCAGGTGAGCCTATCGATTATGGCGATTTCTTTTTCATCCAGAACCGAATCCAGGAAGACTTACAAAAGGTTTTTATGGAGAAGCAGCCCCTGTCTACCGTTTTTAACGGCAGAACATTTGGGAATAATTTAGAAAGCACCCGTTTTCAAAACATTAAATTGAAAATGAAAACAATCGGACGCTCCGTCAAACTGGCTACCCATAACCTTCCCGGCACATTTATGATGGAGACAAAGGTATTTGCCGATGCAAATATGGAATGCCAGAAAGCTGTTCTTCATACTCATCAAGGCACGGCATCGAATGTGTTTTATTTGCGCCCGGCGGACGTATCGGAAATAATGAACCATGAGGATCATTTCATAAAAACTTTCACTAAAGCTCTGACACCGCTTCTCACCGGAAAATCTATATTTTTGCAGGAGGAAATAAAAAATTAAAAAACAACAGTCATTGATAATAATCCTGCTGCTGATATTTTCAGTATCGGCCAGTCTATCATTCGTTCAGCATTCAGAAGCAGATCCCTATGAAGTTGCGCTCAAGAAAGCTATTGAACTCGATAAAGATGGTTTTTACGAAGAGTCCATAGGATATTGGAAAAAATCACTCAAAGATTCACCAGCAAATATCAGACTTTATTCCAGTCTAAAAATATCCAGAACCTATACCCGGTTGGGCAATCTGATTCGCGCTGAAGAGATTTCCCAGGCCCTTAAAGAAAGTCATCCAAACTATTATGAGTCCTGGTTCAATTATGCCAATACAGCAGGTGCCTTGAAAAAATACTCCCAAGCCATATCCGCTTTCAAAAAAAGCATCGCAATCAAACCCAAAGAGGGGTTAGGAAAGGTTGGCCTTGCTTTCGCTTATTTTGGCGATGAAAAACCCGACCTTGCTATAGCTGAGTTCAAGGGTGCGATGAAAATTTTTAAAGCCAACAAAAATATTTCCTGGTACCGCGATTGCCGTATGGCAATCAATCAGATAAAAGGGTTTGCCAGGTTCCCTCCAAAATTTGCCAACCTCTGGCTTGAAAAAAACCTGAAACGGGTTCAGGATACTTTTGAAAATTCGGTTCTCGATTTCGAAGGTATTCTCGAAGCCAATTGAAGTTACCGCCACTCCTGCTTAGTATTAAAAAATTTTAATACAAAGTTAATATTGTTTTAATTTTCATTTTATAGAATGGTCGAGTATTTTTTCTCCTCCTTTCTGGGGGAACGGGTTTGGTTCCAAGTCCAAGTTCTTTCCCCATATCCTCCACATTAGGGGAACAGACATAGTTTGTCTGTTCCCCTTTTGTTTTATCCGCCCAGTTCAATATTATTGGCAAAGTCCCATTGTCAGTTGAAATTGAACAATGCCTCACGCCACTTTAATAATATTTTCTTTAAAATTTAAGTCCTTCATTGCCTCTCTGAGCTCTTTGAGATGGCGGTACCAACGTACAGTTCTTAATTGTAGCTCGATTTCTTGCTGAGCCGTCCCGACCCATCGTTACCTCTGA
>CALJGH010000083.1 GCA_938073925.1 uncultured Nitrospinaceae bacterium | reverse complement strand
CTTAAAGTAATAATTTCACTATTCACCTTTGCAACAACACGATCAAACACTTTAGCCATTGCTGTATCTGAAATAAAAAACATCAGAGACAAAAGGATTACAAGCAAAGCCTGATCAATTAATTTTTTCAAGAGACTCATATTCAATTTCTATTTCAGCATTTTGTTTAAGCTTTAAAAACCATTTTTTAAATGCTTGGTCTTGAAGATACTCGAGAAGGATTTTTTCCACCCGACTCTTAGATTCTTCAAAATCCATTTTTCTTTCTTCAATTTTATCCACCACTTTGAGCAAATGAAAACCGTAAGGTGTCTTAATAATATCACTGACCTTATTGATCTTTAATTTAAAAACATCATCAAACTCTTCCGGCATCTGCCCAGCTTCAAAGTATCCCAAATCCCCACCTTGTTCACCTTCAGGACCTAAAGAATACTCCATCGCAAGAGCCGGGAAGGTTTTCTCTTTGCTTCGAAGTTCTTTTTGTATATCTCTAATTTCCTCTTCAGACTCGACCATAATGTGAAGAGCTTTTACCTGTTGCTTCTTATGAAACTTATTATGATTCTTATCGAAATAATCGCGTAATTTCTTATCACTTAATGATACTTTACTATTCACCTGTTGATGAATCAATTCATTTGTCAGGAGTTTCTTTTCTATAGATTTCTCCCAATCTGTAATTGAAATACCCTCCAAGTCTAATGTTTTCTCAAATGCACCCTCAAGGTATCCCTCCCTAGCCTTTCTTAAGTTACTTTCCAGAACATTCTGCTCAATACTAATATTTTCTTTAGCTATTTCTTGTGCGATCAAAGTATTTCTAATTATTTCATTCAGCCCTCTTGTTTTAATCCAAACCAATTCTTCCGTTTTTAGTTCCTCAAAGTTTTGAACTCTAAAAATTTTTTTTTGCGCGTTCAAGACCTTATCGAATTGTTTTGCAGTAATTTTTTCACCATTGACTGTCAAAACAACCTGATCACTCCCTATCGCCTCCATTCGAGAATTATTATCAAAGCAAGAGTTTAAAAGGAAAATCACTGACACTATCAGGAAGGGCTTTAAACAGTTTCTCATACTTCTGCCTTTTTCAAAGCCAAAGATCGCGAAAGCTTTTGTAGATACTCAGAAACCTTTTTCAGGTCTGTCTGCCAGCCCTTTCTCTCGAGAAGAATGCCTATCTGAAATTCAGACAACATTTTCAACCGTTCATCAAGAATAGCTGTAAGGTCTTCGGCACTGAGTGGAGTAGAGGGAAGTAATGTTAGAAAAACCTCTCCATTTTTCATCTGCGCTTTGCTTATATGTAACCTCTGGCACAATACTCGAATTTCAAGTAACGCCAGTAATTTCTCCACCGGTATTGGACGTGGACCAAACCTATCACTCATTTCTCGCGACAACTCCATACATTCATTTCTGTCTGAGGCTATTTGTATTCTTCGATAAAAATCCAGCCGCTGATTAAGATCGGGAATATATTCATTGGGAATAAAACCCTTTATCATAAGATTCATTTCTGTATCTATTCTGGCTTCCACCTTTTCCCCGCGAATATCCTTAGCCATATCCTCAACCAGCTTGCAGTAAAGATCGAAACCCACAGAAGCAATATGCCCAGACTGATTACTGCCCAGCATATTACCAACACCTCTTATTTCCATATCTCTTGCCGCCATTTGAAACCCTGCTCCCAATTCACTCAACTCTTCCATCGCTTCAAGACGCTTACGCGCCTCATTGCTCAAAATCCCGACACCCGGGATCAATAAATAGGCATAGGCCTGATGCTTATACCTACCCACACGACCACGCAACTGATAAAGTTGCGCCAGCCCAAACTGATCGGCACGATTGATCATAATGGTATTCGCAGAAGGAATATCCAGACCAGATTCAACAATAGAAGTGCTAAGTAAAACATCCACCTCTTTATCGAGAAACCTTTTCATAACTTTTTCAAGTTGATGCTCTGGCAATTGACCATGTGCAATATCGACCACAACTCCTGGCACCAGTCTTTGTATCAATTCTGCAATGGAATGGATGCTGTGGATTTTATTGTGCACGAAAAAAACCTGCCCACCTCTGTCCACTTCTCGCAAAATCGCATCACGAATAACCTCTTCATCAAATTTTCTTATAAATGTTTTAACAGCGAGTCGATCCAGCGGTGGAGTCTCTATGACACTTAAATCTCTTACTCCCATCAAGGAAAAATGCAGAGTGCGTGGAATCGGTGTTGCGGTAAGGGTTAAAATATCTACCGAGTTTCTGAGTTTTTTTAATTTCTCTTTGTGCTTCACTCCAAACCTTTGCTCTTCATCCACCACGATCAGCCCTAACGAAGAAAACTCCACGTCCTTGGAAAGTAGTCGATGGGTTCCAATAATGATATCCACCTCACCTCGTTTTAATTTTTCCAATGTCACTTTTTGCTCGCGTGGTGTTCTGAAACGGTTGACCATATCAATGCTGACAGGATATTCCCTGAAACGTTCCTGAAACGTCTGCAAATGTTGTTGCGCAAGAATCGTAGTCGGCACCAGCACCGCCACCTGTTTTTTATCCAGAACAACTTTGAATGCCGCCCGCATGGCAACTTCTGTCTTCCCATAACCCACATCACCACAAATGAGTCGATCTGTAGGCTTATCGCTTTCCAAGTCTTTTTCTACTTCTTCTATAGCTTTCAACTGGTCATCTGTTTCTTCGTATTCAAAAGAGTCCGCAAATTCACTCACCAATAGTGTGTTCGCTGAAAAAGCTTGCCCTTTAGCAAGCTCTCTGGATGCATAGAGCTGCAATAAATCCCCAGCCATAGCTTCAATAGATTCTTTAACTTTTTTCTTTTGTTTTTTCCATGCAACTCCTCCCATTTTACTTAAAGGCGGAGGCGCATCGGAACCACCCACAAATTTCTGAACAAAGCCCAACCCTTCCATAGGAAGGTAAAGCTTCTCATCGTCGGCATATTCGATATTAAGAAACTCTCCTCTACTGGTATCAGTCTTTATTTCTTTAACTCCAAGATAAAGACCGATGCCATAATCAACATGGACTAGATAGTCTCCCTTTTTTAAATCTTTCAGCCCTCTTTGAAAACTTTTGGAATTGGATTTTTTTCTATGCCGATGTTTGTGTGACCTGCCAAAAATTTCATGTTCTGCAATAAAAATCAGATTGGCAGATTTAAAATGAAAGCCTTCGCTCAGTCTCCCTAAGTCGACGTCTGCATCCAATCCCCATTCATTCATCAGTTCATGGATGCGACTAATCTGACCTTTGGTGGGAGCAACGATCACAATTTTTTGCTCCTCCTTTTGCCACCGAAGAATCTGATCGGAGAAGAAGTTCAGGTTTCCCACCATTTGAGGTAATCGTTTAATATCCACACTATTCAAATGTCCCTCTGTGACCTTTAGAGAATTTAAAATAACAGGACCATGCAGGTGTTGAAATTTACCTTCTAGCTCTGCAGACGAGAGATAAAGTTCTTCCGGTGCAGCAGCGACCCTGTAATTTTCAATGGAATTATTGAATTCAGATTCAATAAGGTCTTCAAACTGGCAGCTCTTTTCCATTAACAGGTCAGGCTCATCCAATGCTATAAGCGTATTTTGAGGAAGATAATCAAAAACCGTTTCCCTCTTGCTAAAAAAGAAGGGTGCCAGAAATTCCATTCCTGGGAAAAAGCCCAAGTTCTCAATTTTTTCACGCAGTTCTTGAGTTAGCGAAGCATCCAAACCCAACTCTTCTGATCGTCTTGAAATTGTCTTTAATCCTTCTTGAGTTTCAGACTTGCTCAAGCAAATTTCTCGTACGGGAAGAATCTCAATGCTCTTCAACTTAGCAATAGATATCTGAGAAAAAACATCAAATTCTCGAATGGACTCAATAGTGTCCCCAAAAAATTCTATCCGAACAGGGTTTTCCGCGCCCGGTTGAAAAAAATCGACGATATCTCCACGAACGCTAAACTCGCATCTATTTTCCACCAAAGACGAGCGCGAAAATCCATTGTCAGTCAAACTGGTCTCTAAGAACTCACGCTCTAATTCGTCATATGGTTTTATTGAAAATACATTCCTTTCGAGGGAACCGCGTGGGATAACGGTTTGCATCATCGCCTCTACAGGAGCAATCAAAAAAAGATTTTCTCCGTTTCTTAGCCGATTAAGAATTTCAAGTCTTTCACCAGAAATTTCACTTAAAGGGGAAAGAGACTCATAGGGTAATAATTCCCAGGATGGGAAAAAAAGGGGTTTGGTTTTCAGATTTGCGTAGTGAAAAAAATACTTTAAATCTTCTAACAACAATTCCCCGCGAATTTGATCGGTTGTCACAATCAATATCGGTCGACCTTTTTCTAATTGATGCAAACGAGAAAGAAAATAAGCACTGGCAGAACCTCGCAAACCTTCTACGGTAACCGGTCGTTCTGGCTCGCCAATGCAATCCTGAACCCGACTTAAATGATCTATTAATTCATCACCTAGTATCGTACTTTTGTTCATCAGTAATTTGGGAAATTCATATCAGGCAGGTTTAGGATTTATTCCTGCTTTTTCAGGAAGCAGGTGAATCCATTTTGATTCGCCCTTGGGCTTAAAATTAACGCAAACAACAAAGGAAGGACCTTCAAAAAAATTCAGTTTGTAATTGCCACCACCAAATCGTTCAAATAAATATTCTTCAGGGCGATCTCTGAAACCATCCAGTTCTTCTTTAGAAATTTTTGCAATTTCATAAAAATAGATGGCCACCCCTTCAAGCACTCCTGCTAGCAATATGCAGTTGACTTGACTATATATTTCCTCAAAACGTTGATCCATTTCTTCCTGGCTGGGATCGCGTTTTAATGTGCGTTTGAGTTTCGGTTTGTAATAATCTCTATATGCCTGTTTGATCCACATAATGCTGAATTAAGATTCCTGGAAAAGTTTTAAGATTCGGTCGGAAGGTTGTCTTTGAAATCAACCGCAGGCCTTTATGATATCATATTGGCACATAAAGGGGTCTAATTTGCGATGAACAAAATTGAAACGAGGATCATTGGCTTAATTCAAATGGCCTGCACCAACGATCCAAAACAGAATTTACAGAATGCTATTGATTCCATTCGGGAGGCTGCAAAAAAGGGTGCGCAAATCATTTGCCTCCCTGAGCTTTTTCTTTCCAGCTATTTTTGCCAGACAGAAAACCCGGAGCATTTTTCTTTAGCTGAACCTATTCCCGGTCCAACCAGTAATTCACTTGCAAAATTAGCCAAGGAACTGGAAACCGTATTGATCGTCCCTTTATTTGAAAAAAGAACAGAAGGCATATATCACAACTCTGCCGTAGTCATCGATGCCGATGGTAGTCTCTCTGGGACTTATCGGAAAATGCATATTCCAGATGACCCCTGTTTTCATGAGAAATATTATTTCACTCCGGGGGATAACGGATTCATAAGTTTTTCTACCCGTTATGGGAAAATTGGCGTACTCATTTGTTGGGATCAATGGTTTCCAGAAGCCGCGCGACTCACAGCGTTAACTGGAGCGCAGTTTTTATTCTATCCTACTGCAATCGGCTATCAGGAAAGTGACCGCGCCGAATCTCCTCACCAAATCGCAGCATGGGAAACCGTTCAAAAATCTCATGCGATTTCGAATGGTTTATTTGTGGCATCCGTTAACCGCTTTGGCAAGGAAGACGACCTGACATTCTGGGGGCGCTCGTTTATATGCAATCCTTTTGGGAATGTATTGCAACAGGCGAATGAAAATGAAGCGGAAATTATAATCGCTTCCTGTTCTATACCGGAAATTGAATCTACCCGGCAAAACTGGCCCTTTTTAAGGGATCGCAGGGTCGATACCTATCAAAACCTGAATAAACTTTTTCTCGACTCCGATGAATGAAACTCCTTCATCTTTAGGATATCGTATGCCCGCAGAGTGGGAAACCCATTCCGGTACCTGGCTGACCTGGCCGCATAACCCAGAAACCTGGCCGGAGCAGGATATGCAGCAAGTTGAAACTGAATTCATGGGTATCATTCGGCCTCTAGCAAAAAACGAATCTGTTCACATTCTAGTAAATGACGAGGATATGGGAAATGCCGTCGAGTCCACTCTTAATGTTAATAATGTGGAAATGAAAAACATCTTCTTGCATGACATCCCTACGAACGACTCTTGGATTCGCGATTATGGCCCCAATTTTATTATTCAAAGCGATGGGAAAGTTGCAGCAAATGATTGGGACTTTGATTCCTGGGGCAGAAAATATAAATGGGAACTGGATGACCTTGCAGGAACAGTGATTGCTGAAGAATCAGGATTGCATCATTTTAAACCAGAGATCGTTTTGGAAGGTGGAGCCATAGAAGTGAATGGAGCTGGGACCTGCGTTACCACCGAATCCTGCATTCTTAATCCCAACCGCAATAATGGAATTAGCCGTGATGCTATGGAAACAGTATTAAAGGACTATCTGGGAATTTCAAAAGTTATCTGGCTGCATGGAGAAATGGAAGGTGATGATACTGATGGACACATCGATAATCTTGCACGCTTTGTGAACCCCACCACCATGGTATGCGCTATCGAGGAAGATGACGAAGACCCGAACTATCGCTGTTTGAAAAATAACTTTGACCATTTGAGATCAGCAACCGATCAGGATGACAATCTTTTCGAAATTGTAGCCCTTCCCATGCCGGGTTATATCGGAAGCCCGCGTTTACCAGCAAGCTACGCAAATTTTTATATTGCTAATAAATCCGTTTTGGTTCCGGTCTATGGTCACTCGAATGACAAACGAGCACTTTCAATTCTAGAACCCCTTTTTCCTAAGCGCGAAATCATCCCCATCCCTTCCACCACACTCATTTTGGGGCTGGGCGGAGTGCATTGCCTTACACAACAGCAACCGGCCGGAATTTAAATTTTCAACAGGATAATCGGGTTTTTAGGAATCGGTTGAGGATTCAACCTGAGCTGGAAGTTGTGGAGTATTTTTTAGTTTATCCAGTTCCTCTTCCATAGACGAAATGGTTTTATTTTGTTTGCTAATCACCATGCGCATTTTAAGCCAACTGGCCAACCACATTAACCAAGCCCCCAGCAAGCCTAAGCCTAATGGAATCATCACCACTGTTACCAATGGAAGTTCCAGAGTATGAAGGTTCAGGTGAAAATCATAATAATTGATTTCCACAGAGGTCATATTCTGCACAGCAAACGATCCTATGAGGATCGCCATTAAAAAATAAATGATTAGTTTTACGGCTGGCATAAGCGAAGGACTTTAAAGAAATGGGCGTGGGCGAAGACTATTCGTCGTCTTCATCCTCTTCATCCCCACCATCGTCACCTTCTTCAGGTTCATCAGATGCTGGCTCTTCCTCAGCCGCAGCCTCTTCAGCGGGTGCGACTTCTTCAACAGGAGCAACTTCTTCAACGGGTGCGACTTCTTCAACCGCTTCTTCTGTATGAACAGGTTCTTCAGCAGGAGCAGCGTGTTCCACTACGGATGCTGCTGGTGCTTCTTCAATACTAACGATACCTGCAGACATTTTTGTAGAACTGGTTCCTGTTCCTAATTCTACTAATAGAGATTCAATTCCTGCAACCACCTGATTCGATTTTGCTGTCACATTGGCAGAGTTACCCATGGACATTTCCTGAACGGTCACTAAAGCTCGTTTCAATTCCATGACCGCCATAACGCGCTCATAGTTGCCTATTTTACTATCGAGTCCGGCAATATCCTGATTGACTTTTTCGAGACTGGCATCAACATGCTTTCTTAGTGGCGCAATTTTTTCCTCCAGACTGGTTACAGCACCATCAACATCAACAACTCGGGTGTCAAGATCGCGTACAAAGAATAGAATAAAAATAATTGCCAGAGCGGCCATTCCAAACCCTAGGAAAGCAACTGCCTTAAGCATATTCATTTCTTCTTTTTGCGCATTCACATCTTCCACAGGCTTACTCAATTCGGCTTCTTCGTTCACTTTATCTTTCGACTCTCCCTGTTCGTAGTAAGTGCTTGCATCCTCTTTCTCTTCATTTTTTATTTCTTCCAATCGGTCTTCAGAAGATTGAGATGCTTCGCTGTCTTTTCCTTGTTCTTCCGTCATAATTAACCTTTAAAATTAATTGCGCCGCTGATTATAATCTATAACTATTACCCTGATCTCTTTCAAATCGTTTATAATTGAAAAGAATGGATTGAGGAGTGGGAATATCTTTATAAAAAAGTCTTTTTATCGTGCCAAATGACTCTAAATGTTCCAATTTAATCTATAAACAGTGAAAAAAAATGAAGCTTGATATTACAAGTGCAGCCCGTAATTTGTCAAGAAAAATAAGGGGCGTTTTTTGCCTGCTTGCAGGCATTATCTTGATGGGAGTAAGCCCCCAGAAAAACCCTATTTCGGAGTTGCTCTTAACGCCGAGTGCTCTGAAAAAAATTCCAGCAGAACAAAGAGTTATCATCGATACTCGAGCAAAATGGAAGTTCCTCAGCGGTCATATTCCAGGCGCAATTAATATGAGTAACTGGAGAGAATTCACGACCAAAAAAGATGGAGTTAAAGGTATCTTGAAAGAGAACAAAACTTTCATTTCCGATACCTTCTCGGCTTTAGGATTGAACCCAAATCAATCCATTATTATTTATGGCGAACCTGGAGACCTGTGGAGAACCGATGGTCGCTTTTTCTGGATGTTCGAACGCTATGGATTCGCCAATGTTGCACTTCTCGATGGCGGACTAGATACCTGGAAGCAAAGCGGCGGAACAGTGCAAAGAGGGCTTCAAAATAGACGGAAATTTTCAAAAATCGCCCCAGAAACACTTAAACTAAACCCTGATACAATCGCAGATAAGTCATTGATAAATAAAGTTTTATTTAATAAAAATTATGTACTTATCGACAACCGCACGCAGAAAGAGTTTCAGGGGGCAACTCCCTACGGATCGGACCGAGGCGGTCATATCCCCAACGCCAAACACATCCACTGGCCCGATTTTTTTAAGAAAGATGGCACATTAAAATCCGTTACCAGCTTATCTCATCTGTTGCAAAATGCAGGGGTGCGGTCGGACCAGGAAGTCATTGTTTATTGCACTGGGGGGGTGCGCTCTGCAATGGCCTATTTCGTTTTTAGATATTTGGGATTCAAAGTCCGTAACTACGATGGCTCTTGGTGGGACTGGAGCCAGGATTCCAATTTGCCAATAGAAACGAGCGGATGACCCAATATTTCCAAGTAGCAAAAACGAGCGATATCCCATCAGGAGAAAGAAAACGCATAGAATTAAACGGCGAGCGTATAAGCATCTTCAATATCGATGGAGAATTCTTTGCCATCTACGATCAATGCCCTCATAAAAAAACCGCCCCTCTCATTCGCGGAACACTAAATGAAGTAGGAGTTAAATGTCCCAATCATGGCTACCGCTTCGATTTGAAAACGGGGGAATGTGATCGTGGTGAACGCTTTAACACTCGAGTTTATCCGATCAAAATCGTTGAAGGCAATATCTTGATCGGGCCAGCTTCAAAATGTGAAAATCAGTGAGAGCCTTCATTGTGACTATGCCCATCATCCTCGCCGCCAGAACCTTCTGCCATAGGCGCACTTGCCCTTCTTCCTAAAGATTCGTTTCCATGTTTCAAAGCTTCATTATAATGCTTAATAGCTTCTTTGGCGTGTTGCAGGGCCACTGAACCATGGTTTTTTAACTCCTCACTGGCATCTGGCATTTGCAAACTGAACTCATAGTGTTTGATCATTTCCTGTAGATGAAGATAACCCTCTTCTCCATGCCCCAGACCTACACTAGCGTGACCGCCGGATTGAGCCCAAACAGGATTAGCCGTAAAAAGTGCCGCAATGAAATACACTCCGATAACAATCGATTTAATCATTTTTTTCTCCATTATTACTTTAAAGCTTCTACTTTTGGTAGGAGCAATACAAATTGTATATCAATAATATCTGCCAATAAAATTAACTTGTCAACTGCGGAAAAAAACAAAAAAAAATCCCTGGAAAAAAATTCCAGGGATTAGAGTAGGTTATTTTTTCATTGCCCCATCAAACCTGCATTCTCATTACTTCCTGATAGGCTTCAACCATTTTGTTTCTCACCTGCATGGTCAACCGGAATGCTATGTCGGCCTTACCTACAGCCAACATGGTTTCATGGATATTACGAGTATCTCCTGTGACAAAATCCTGAATAGCAACATCGGCCTCTTTCTGAAGCGTATTTACTTTGTCGAGAGATTGCGCAAGAGTATCGGCAAAGGAAGGTCCATCCGTTCCTTTAGTCTCGCCAGGGGTACTGAGTCCCTTCGACGGGCCGACTCCCTGTAGCGCTTTTAAATTACTTGAAAGAGTAATGTCGTTCATAAATTTCCAATTAATTCTTAACTACTAAATTATAACAAAATTAAAGTAACAGCCCTATTCAATTATGTGGCCGTCTCAGTGATTGACGCGCGCACTGTTGACCCTCGTTTCATCATCAATTGAATAACTGCGTTATAGAAAATCTGGTTTTCCGCCATCTTAGCCATTTCCTTGTCTACATCCACGTTATTGCCGTTCGACTTAGCTGCATCCAATTCTTCAAAAGGTTCTGCGGTTAAACCACCGATATTGGAGGTTTTGGGACCAAAATGCTTTTCATTCGTAGCCTGAAGGTTCAATTGCCCCTTCGACCCTAAAGCTTCCCGTAACTGTCCTTGGAAATCAATTTCACTAGCTTTGAATCCAGGTGTGTCCAAATTACCAATATTTGATGTAATTACGCTTTGCCGCGTAGACATCAAATCCAGGCTCTTTTTCATAGCCTTTGGCGCATTATCTGAAAACAACAATTTATCCAGCATAATAAGAGCATTCCCCTTTCTCCTCTAGTAAAAGCAAAAGTTATGCCATTAGATCGAATAAAGGATAACGTCCAAAAGAATAATTTAAACCATTATATTTAAATGACTAATCAACATAGTTTCTTAGCGCTTCACCTGACCAAAAAGTTGACAATAAAGCAAATTTGGTGAAAATTGCCGTTTTTTTGACATATTTTCCCGCCAGAACCTATATAAGCAATTCTTCTAACTATTTAAATATAGTATACTTAATCCATTATTGTGTTATTTTTTTACTTAATCCTTTAATCCTATGGCCCTGCAGAAATTAAAAACCTCCATATTGAAATTGGGAAAAGAGAGCCTTTTTGAGATCCTTCATTTAATGGGGTCGCAGTTAAAAGATCTTTATAGCTGTAAAATGGTACGGGTCAATTTAGAAGATTTGTATGAAGGGATGCTGGTTTGTCAGTATGTAACCGGTCAAAACCGTCCGGAACCTATCACCAAATTCATCTCGCCAGAAGCATCTGTCATCTCCCAGGCATTCTTGAATAATGAAGTGGTCCTATCTTGGAAATTACCAGACGGATTCGCTAAAGTGCAAAATCCCTTTGAAAAACTGTCGCAGATCAAAGCCACAGCAGTTTTCCCCATTAGTCACCAGTTGCGCCCTATCGGCACCCTCAGCTTGGACTGGGGAAAGGAAGGAGAGTTCCTCGATGAAGACCAACTCAAAGATGTTACGGGTTTTCTTTCTGAAATAAGTTCTGTTCTTGATCGTGCTAAACGATTTCACCAGAAGATATCCTTTTCACGTCATCTGGACTTGGCTAGAAAAAAAGAAGCGGCCTGGAGGATGATGCGATCTGCGGTACAACTTATAGACAAGTTAACCTTGGCCTCCGTCTGGATACCCAGCAAAAAACCCAGTGACAGCGTGGAAATTCTGGC
>CALJGH010000082.1 GCA_938073925.1 uncultured Nitrospinaceae bacterium | reverse complement strand
CATTTCTAAGAAGCCGAAAATATAGGAAAGAATATAAAGTAAAGACCTATTGCCGAGGTTTATTTGACTTGGAAGCCTTCGACTTTGTCCAGCAGCAGGTGTTTGACGGAGGACATTTTTTGCGCTTCTTTCAAGATAATTTTTCCTTCTTCTTTTATCCGATTGAGGCGAAGGTCGAGTCGCACCAGATTGGTGAAAAGTGGCAAAAACTTGGCTAAAGTGAGTGCGCCTTCATCGGTTATCTCGTTATCCGTGACCACCAAGTTCTGTAAGCTCAACAGATTGTCTGAGATAGCAATGTATTTGAGGCCTTCATTGCCGATCTTATTGTAAAACAGGTTGAGGGAGGTCAGATTGACCAGCACTTCAGACTGTGCCAGCCATCTAGCACCTTTAGCACCACAAAGGTTGGTGCCAAATGCGAGAGTTGTTAAAGGTCTCAGCGATTCCATCATAGAGATATCTTTTGCCCCATACTCCTTGAGGTAAGTTGCTGTAAGATCAAGAGTTTTCCCGTCTTTGCTCAAATTCATGCTGACAATGGACTCCGTCTCCGATATCGCACGATCCTGCCCTACTGCTGTTTTGTTGCCACTGTAATCCATTTTCCTTTTTCTCCAAGCATTCAAGGTCTGTACGCATGGACCGACCTGATTTCTTAATTTATCAATACACGTTTCCGGGCATATTTAATTATACACCGCTTACCCTAAATCCCTCAAGGTTATTCCGCCCCACTAGCTTGGGTGGCAGTGCTGGCGATCCAGAGTCAAAGAGGCAAAGATATTTGTAAGCTTTGCGTCCATTGACCTATTCTCTCCGGGCAAGGACTGGGGGGGTTGGTTTTTCTCGAAAAATATTCTAATATACGTAATCACTTATTTCCATGGAGCGGTTCAATGGCTGGATTATATAGAACAGAAACCGAGATGAGTCTGGGCAATAATGTCATCGTTACGCAAATGACGCAGGCCATCAACTGGGCACGAAAATATTCTTTTTTTATCTATCCCTTCATCACCGCTTGTTGCGGTATGGAGTTTATGTCCGTTGCCGGTCCAAGGTATGATCTGGATCGTATGGGTGCGGCATTTCCTCGTTTCTCACCCCGGCAGGCAGACCTGCTCATGGTGGTGGGAACTATAAGTCACAAACAGGCACCGATTCTGGTAAAAGTTTTTAATCAGATGACAGAACCAAAATGGGTGGTAGCGTATGGAGTATGTACCGTCTCCGGCGGATTCTATGACAACTATTCAACGGTGATGGGAATTGATACCTTGATTCCAGTGGATGTTTATATTCCAGGTTGTCCGCCACGACCAGAAATGGTCATCGACGCGCTGATGAAACTTCAGGATAAGGTTCAAGCCGAAACTCTTGAAGACCACGTCAAAGGCCCGGCACTCGTAACACATCCCAGCAAACTCTAGCGGCGAACCGCCGCTGGTAATAGATACTAAGCCCATTGGACAACTGAGCCTATTGGATTTTTGCGTCCTTGAGCATTTTGTATGCCCCTTGACGTTCGATCTCAGTGAAATTTTTTGATTTCATCATTCGCTTGACTTGAAGACGTTTTTCTTCCACGAACTTTTTCAGATCTTCTTCGTTTACGACTTTCAAATTCACCTCTCCATCAGGCCCAACATACCGATTTTTTAAAAAATGGAAATAAAGGCTCAGTCGTAGTCTCGGGTCTCTGATATTCATTTTATAAGTCAGTATCATCAAAGCCTCCCGTTTGCGATCTATTTTATAACCCAATCGGGTGTTATCCAGCTTATTAAACTGTTGCGCCAGAATGGAGAATGCTTTTTCACGTTCGCTTTCCAATTCTTTCAAGTCTGGTAAAGGCAATAATTTTGCAGCCGCAATATCGAGTAGTAAGGACATATCGCGAGTTTGCTCACCCAGGTAAGCAGCTTCAATAGGAAACTGGTGATTTAATCGTTCCTCCTCCTGTAAAATTGGCTCCATCTTTTTTATTTGCTCTTTAAGTTTTTTCAGACTTTCATCATCAAAAGGCATTAAAAACCATTGTACTTCTTTTGGTATATTCAAATCCTCTCGGATGGGCCTTGCAAAAAACCTATCTAAAATCTTTGGGAATTCAGGAAGGAAGAATTCCGTGACCATATCAGAAAAATACGGAAAATTTAGAATCAAGAATCTCGGATCGGAGCGGATATTCAGTCCATAGGCTTCCAACTCATTGGCAGCGCCGACAAAGGATTGCGTTAAGTGAATTGACTCATGTAGATGTGTTGCGTTTCCATAGACGCGACTGTCTATAAGGATAGCTGCTGGAGAAATTCTTATGGAATCAAATGTTGTATGCGCAAATTGCCAAGGTTGCAACAATTCGCCAGACCAGGATTGAATAATAAACTGTTTAAGGGGGACTGGAGTAAGATCTGGAAAAATGGAATCTAAACGCTTCAGTGTTTGCCGCATCCGATTTTCTGAACGATCCAATAGATCATCAGGGCGGTGGCATTCTCCGCAACCGTATACCTTAAAGCCCGGAATCGAAAAAACAGTTGGCTCACCTTTGGCAAGAAGTTGAACGCTTTTTTTGGGCCCGACCGTTGCGTCAAAACCTTCAACTGTTTTTTTGGGTTTATGGATTTTTATCAACCGGTCGAGTTCCCCCAAACCCATTTTTTCTGCAGCAAAAATAGAGGGAATGAATGTGAGGAAATAAATTAGGAGGAAACTCCCGACCCTGAAAGTGCGATATAGATTCAAAAGAAACTCCGGTGGAGGTTAAGAATTATCCCTTTAAATTCGTATAACGCAGGGGGAAAGTTATTTTGGTTTAATTATATTTAAACGTTGCCATACGCTGATGACCTTGCGGCCGTTTCGATCTTCTTTAACCCCATCCCAGACAGCAAAGGCCATAAGAGCAGGATCAATCCGTTTGGCAAAATCCACATCCCATTTCCCAGTTTTAGGCATATCGCGAAGGAAGACAACAGTCCACATGCCGTCTTTCCATTCTCCTAAGCCATCGACATTTTGGTTTTCGGGAGGTTGGGGAGTAATAGTACCAAATCCTTCAGCATTCAATTCTTCGACAGGATTTTCACCTGTTGGATTTAATTTTGAAACCGGATTAGACATGATGCCACCATAAATGAGCGCATCCATATCTACACCCCCGCCGGCATATTCGAGGTCGTCTTCGGCTTCAATTACTTCTTCGAGCCCGGCTTTCCAATGCCAAATATTTACAGGCTTGCTACGGTTTCCCATTCCAAAAAATGGTTCATTGTGACCATGAGTGTGAAGTGTTACCGCACCCAAGGCGAACTGCACGGCAACTCCATCGCGAAATATATCTGAATGTAATTCAGAAAATGCGTCATGAGTAGGGTCTCTCCATTTGATCCGGACGGCGAGTTGTTCTCCATTGTTAACGGAAGCCACATTTATAATTTCAACGGCATCGCGTCGGGCAGAGAGTGGACGTAAAACCAAACTGGTAGTTTTTACTCCTTCCCATATCGGGCTGAACGGGTCGGTGCTTAACTTAAAGTCAACTGGAAAAGAGTAGATATCTGTTTCAAATTCGGCTTTTTTAAATTTTTTGGAAAACTTGGAACGAATGAAATGCACCAATGCCCAACGGTCTTCTTCAGGAAGGTCGATGTAGGATCGCATTGGTGTTCCATCAAGACCTGAAGAGATCGATCGAAAAATATCATCCGGTTTATGACCGCTTTTTAGAGCCTGCGGGTTTGTAATGTCGTGAACAAATACGGCATGTTTCCATGCATCCATCAGAGATTCTGATAATTCTCCATCTCCTTTCAAGGAATCGCCATGGCAGCGATTACATTTCAACTCTTGATAAAGATTTTTACCTTTTTCTATTAATTCAGGTGAAGAATCGGGATGGGTTTTCGCTAGGATTTTTTCACCTTGTTTCTCTTTTTTAAAACGGTCGGAAAAGTTTTTTATGTGATTGATCAATGCCCAGGTGTCTTCTGGAGTCAACGCATCTTTCCAAGCCGGCATGGAAGTTCCAGGTACACCTTCTACAATGGTTCGATACAAATCTTCATCACGCGGCAGGGTTCCGGTGGGTGTGGTTCGAAACTTGAAAATTCCTTTTCGGAAATCCCGTGGCCAAGGGTAGAGATATTCGGTTGCTCTGCCACCTCCATTGCCATCTTTACCATGGCAGAATACGCACATATGCATGAAAATGTTACGCCCACGCGCTAACAGCGCCTTGTTGCTCATGTCTCCCGGTTTCGACATCCCCATATCATCATGAGCACCTTTGGTTCGGAAAATACTACCATCACTTTCGCCATGATCCATGTGTCGATGATCCATGGCATCCGGTTGCTCTGTTCGATATTCTTCTCCTGCAACCGACGGTTCAGAGTGATCGATATTATCCATTGAACCATGACCAATGGAGCCATGATCTATAGGTGTATCTTCAGAAAATGCAGTAGGAATGGCCCAGCAAAACCCTATCAATAAAACGAATATAAAAAGGTAAGAATTTTTGTTCGGTTTCATTATTCTCTCCTTACGGTTAACCATTGTAACGAGTGGAAGGATTTTGCCTCTTATGTGCGAAATCCTTTATGGCTGACTGAAAATTACAGTTTTCTGCCACTCGTGTTATTGGGCGTCACGCTGTCGAACCATTTTTGCGCCCTGTTCTAAATCTGCCAAATCTTTTAAATTAAAATAATTCTCTTTTTGTCCCAAGCCAAAATACCAGACGTGGTCCAGGCCTCTTTCTTCTCCTGTCCAAATATAATAACTACCGCCTTTTTGGAATTCGGGAGCCAGGCCCAGAGTTTCATCATCTTTACTTTTTATTGTTCCGGATGATTGCCATAAATTGTTCAACTCATTTAGTGTGGGCAACCGCCAATCATCGTATCCGGCAAATTTTTGGGAATTTTTTAAAGTGACATATTCGAGAGCATCGTACCAATTCAATCCTTTTTTTAGATCGTGGAAGGAATCGCCTTTTTGCCAAACTAATCCAGTACCTTCATCGATAACGGTGCCATTATTATTATCTCTAAAAGGTTCGGCCCAAATCAAACTTGGAAAGGAAAGTAAAACCAGCAAGACGTAAGAGAAAATGTATACAAAAGCTTTTGAAAACACGAAAACGCCCCTTTTTATGTTTAAGCTCAATATATTACCCAGATTTTTTTAATTTATCTTAGTTATTAATGACTTTATAAAAAATAGAAAGCTACTATTTAAGTTTCTCATAATTGAAGTGCAGAATACGCTAGACGGATTAAATTAATGTTAATCTGGTATTAAGTATTTTTAATGTCAGAACTATTATTTCAATTTGACAGCGATCAATTGGCTTTAAATTTCATATGTTTTGTTTCTGAACCTTTTAAGGGTTTTTATATGATAACCAAAATAATGGTTTACTTTAATTTTGGCAGGAAAAGTGCAATTAATTAGTGAAGTGGCCAAAAAAGTTATTACTTTAACTCAAAGATACGTTCCAATTTGGGTTCAGAAACAAAAATCCCAAACTTAAAGAAGGC
>CALJGH010000081.1 GCA_938073925.1 uncultured Nitrospinaceae bacterium | reverse complement strand
AGACTCGTTGTCCAACTCTGTAGATTTATCTTCCTCTTCTTCCACTGAATCAGAAGACTCATTTATAGGATCATCGGCCATCTTGTCTAACTCCAGTTCCTCCCTTGAACCACTCAGGGTTTCTCCAGAGTCCTCTTGGGTTTCTGTTTCTTCATTGATGAGGTCATCGAGCAAATTGTCGAGTTCCTGTTCATCGGCAGTTTCGCTGACTTCTTCAGACTCTGCCGCATCATCACCACTGATGAGTCCATCGAGCAAATTGTCGAGCTCCGGATCTGAACTTTGTTCGTCTTTATTTTCGTTATCTTCAGCCATAATTTTGATTTCGCGGTAAAAATTTTGGGATACTGTTTTTAAATAACAGTATATATATCAATAAGTTGACGTTTTAATTATATTTATTTTTTCGCCGAAAGTAAATTGTGTTCGGTTGTTAAAGCTTTCTTTGTTTTAGCTTTTATCAAGTCAAATTGACAACCACACTTCCATTCTAATATAATGGGAACTGAGTTAAAATTCTAGGATTCCTTATCTTACAATCCTCATAAGGTGTGACGAACCCGATTGTCCAGTGTGCCAAAAATCTACCAAGCCATTTAAGCTTTATCAGCTTTTAAACCGATAAGAAATTATGACATTGAATAACACAACAAAAAAATTAGTCCCTGTTCTTCTGATTTTAGCTTTTACAGGTTTCTTTACGGGTAAAACCCCCTATTACGTTAGTGGTTTATCACCATTCTTTTCTGATATGGGTCGGGTGGAAGCGGTTGTATTTAGCGAAGCTAAAAACTCACGCTTTGTCCAAGAGCAGCTCTATGAAGACCGGGTTAGAAATAAGATTCGTAAGGTGATTTCCAGATATTATACAGGGCTTGACGAGGAAAATGATTCTCGTATTCCTGAATGGATACTCATTGAGAGTAAAAAATATGGGTACGATCCTCTTTTTTTGACAGCTCTGATTATAACGGAAAGCTCTTTTCATAATTGGGCTAAGTCCAATCGAGGAGCTCGAGGGCTGATGCAGTTGAAGCCCGCTACAGCCGTTGCTCTGGCTTCTGAAACTCGCCTGAAATGGAAAGGAACCCGGACTCTTTTCGATCCTGAGAAGAATATTGCCCTTGGGGCTTATTATCTCAATAAAATGGTCTCTCGTTTTGGTGACCTCACTCTTGCACTTGAGGCCTACAACCATGGACCGTCACGTTTAAGCAGGTATCTTCGGAAAGGTTATCAGCCTAAACGCTATTCCCGGAAGGTCTTAAAAAACTACAGAGAAATACGTTTCCAGCCAATTTAGGGCGGGTCGTTCATTTGTTTTGAATTGGAAAGGCGTGCGTGATTAGTCAGGAAACGAATATGGCAAACTATCTAAAAGCCAACCGGCTTTTAAGGTCTAAAAGAAATCAATTATTTGCAGGAATGTTGTTGGCCCTATTGACAGGATGCTCCAAATTGGCGGTGGAGCAAGCTTTTAAGGGAGAATTCCGAGCAGGGAAGGCAAATAAAATAATTGGCGAATATTGCCAAAGCTGCCATATACATATGGATTTTGATCCATCTCTACACGTTTCAAATGTGCGCAGTCTTTACAAAAGGCCCGTTTTTAGAAAAGCCCGGGAATGCCGATCCTGTCATTATATTGAAAAAGACTGGATGCATAATCAGCATGAACGGAAAACTCGAATGCCACATGATGCTAATCGCGGAAAGTTCAGAAAGTTTGAAAAAAAAGAAATGAGCCGACGCAGCAAAAATTAAGTCTTTCCTTCCTTAATAAAAAAATCCTATTTTGAAAAATCATACAGTCGGACTACTATATAAATAGGGAGTCGTGCTAATAAAAAAATATTCAGATTGTTTCCGTGTGAAAAAATCTAACTCGATCAAACTTATCATGAGGAAAGTTTTAAAAACGGAAATTTGGGTTTTGACTGTTTTAGTTGTTTTTCTAATGGCTCCCCCCTCCTTTGCCTTTTCTGTTGGTGATATAAAAATAAAAAGTAAGTTCGGAGAAATCTTTGATGCCTCTTTTGAAATTTCCCTGGATCACGACGGTGCCTATGAAGTAGTTTTGGGAGATTTAAGTGACTACCAAAAACTAGGGCTGATTCGTCCTTCTTTGGTGAATTCTTTGACTATGGGCAAACCTACTGTCGCCAAGCGAGTATAAAAGGTTATCCTTATTTCTTCCCAAAACCCGTTATTTTTTCCTTCTTTTAATTTGGTGATATTAGCAAAGGATAATGGTGGGACTTTGCTGGAAAACTTTCTTGTTACAGTGGGTTTTCAAAAGGGTTTGGCTCTCAATGCTTTGGGTAGGAAAAATAAAAAATTACCACCACCACTGCCCAAAACCAAAACCGCGAAAATAAAAAGTCCTATTGAAAAAGAAACAACTCCTCAATCAGATCAAAGTAGTGGTTTGCCTGAACAAGAAGCGAAAGTATCTCGAACGCCTGAAGTTCAATTGGGTAGCCCTTCCTCAAATTCTTTCAATAAAATTTCAGCGATTGCCCCTACTGCAGTCGTGAACGGCGTGCATAGCCGCAGATTGCTTTCTGGAGCGATCTGGGGTGCTCC
>CALJGH010000080.1 GCA_938073925.1 uncultured Nitrospinaceae bacterium | reverse complement strand
CGCTTCGTTTCGAGGGTTTTCAGTTTCATCATTGAGAGCCAACGCAATCTTGTATTCATGCAAAGCCTTTTCAAGGTAACCGGACTGCTGTCGCTCTTTCTGTTCATAAATCCAGCCCAAGGTCTGATGAAAGAAGACCTGTTGTGAATTTTGTGTGAGCGCTTTACCGATTTCTGTTTCTGCCCCATCCAATGCTGGTGGAGTGAGGTAGGTATAAGCCAGTCCCAGAGCATAAAGTTCTGCGGGGGAATCTGGACGGGTCTCTACTCTTTTTTTATAAAATCTCACCGCATCTGCGCTTTTCTTAAGAGCCGATGCCGCTTTCAGGTAGCCTCTATGTGCTTCTACAGTATCCGGACTGAATTCGATGAGCTTTAAAAATGTTTTGAAAGCCAACTTAACCTCTCCAACACGAAGCTCCCAGTTACCCTTGTCCAAGGTTTTTTTAATTTGCCCCTCCCGGGCTTCATTTAAATAAGTCTCTATAGCCTTTGGCTCATCTGAAATTTTTCGGTAGATACTCAGGCTTTCATCAAAGTTATCTTCTTCTGCATATATTCTTGCCAATGCAAGACGAGCCTGAAAAGATTCATCCTGCTTATAAGTTTTTGCCGTAGTTTTATAGGCTTCTTTCGCGAGAAGGTTTTCATTGGCGTTATGATACAGAGCCCCAATACGATTTTGAATTGCCGCCGCCAACTGTGGAATATCTTTATAGGTTTGTGTGAGTACCTGCAAGCTCGACACCTTCTTCTCCAGAGTGAGTTGTTTTTCGTGCAGATGAAGAATTGCTTTGATGGCTTCTTGTTTCCATTTAGGAACATCTGAAAATTCTCTTACCACTTGTACAAAAGATTGCACCAGCTTTTCCCGGTTACCAACCAATGCATATACCCTACTTTGTAAAAATGCTGCCTCTGCCGCCAAACTCCGTTGTTGGGGGTAGTTACCGACTACTTTTTGAAAATATTTCAAAGCTTGATCCGGAGCTTTATTTACAAGAGAAAGCTTTCCTTTTTCTAGAAAACCCCGCGCTTCGACTCGAGCAAATCCTGAATATTTTTTTACAATCGTATCCAGGGTATTTATTTTTAAAGGTGCATTTTTCGTATCCAATAAAAGTATTTGAATTTCTGACAGTCCGGCGATCTTTTTATTATCGAGGTGGGTATCTAGTATCTGATTAAAAATTTTCCTGGCGGAATCGGAGTGTTTCAATTCCAGTTTTAAAACAGCCAGACGATAGCGAGTTTCGGTAAGGTCTGTTGCATTGGGGAACTGGTAGATATGGTTTGCCAATGCCATGCTGCATAAATAGGTGGCTTCAGAACATACATCTTCAATTTTTTTTAACGAAGTAGAAGAGTCTTTTGCAATAGCAATTCGTCCTGATTGTGGGAGCTGCCAAATATCAACGGACCCTTTTCGATGTGACGCAAATAGAAGGGTGTCATTAGCGCCCGGTTGTGGGGAAAAGTCGTAGGAAGAACTGTCTGTCAATTGACGCAACTTTTCGGGACGACCCGCGTTGAAAACCAGCTTCCAGATATTAGGATTATCATCAATACTCAGTTGCCCATCCAGATTAGTGTCATCAGAATAACGTGCAAAAAAAAGTAAATCGTTTGACCAAGCTGGCGACACATCTATTTCCGGCCCTTTACTCACATCAATTAAAGAATTGGACTTAAGATTTAAAACCTTTAAATCACTATGCGTATCTCCTGTCACAAAAGCCAGATACTGACCGTCTGTAGAAATTGAAAGATTAATTCCCCCCTCTTTCAAAACCAGTAATTTCTCTCCACTTGTCAGTTTCTTTTTATAAATTGAAACTTGGGTTGCACGCGAAGCATAAAATATAAATTCCTGATCGGCTGACCATGCAGGGTCCATATCCTCGTCTTTCCCCTGTACAACAGCGACAGGGTCATCGGTATTTTGCAGATCAAGAATGTAGATATCGCCACGTGGGTCGCCGCGATGAGAAACGAACGCGACTTTTTTCCCATCTGGACTAATAGCTGGGCTTTTATCTTCGTTACTGTGAAAAGTCAAACGACGATCAGGAGGTTGGATACCTACACCTAGATATTTCATCCAAAGATCAAGGTTTCCAGAGGTATCAGAAACATAAACCATGAAACTCCCATCCGGTGAAATGGACGGAGCAAAATCTTCACCCGGGTTTGAGGTGATCTGAATAGGGTCGGATGCCAAGACCGGGACCGCAAAGATAACGGACAGAAAAAATGCCGCCAGTCCAAGCCCTGCTCTTATTTGTGAGGAGAGTGTCATGGAAAAATGAAATTAAAATATAATTTTAATAGTATAGCTTAATCGGAATAGGAAATGCGGGGCGAGATTAGGGTAGGCTTATCAGAAGTCTAACTACCCATATCCCTCACATATCAGATATGTTTGCCCATTTAAAACTCTGCGTGGGAAGCACCGGATAAACAGTAAAAAGCGGCGTATTATAAGGAACCATTGCCGATTCGCTACCCGGACTCAATGTCAGGTGGATATTGACAAAGTTGAAACTCAAACCCTCCTGCCAAGGTTGCGATGTGTTTTCAGCATAAGCCGGTATTTTATCGGCAGCGTGACTGCGGACCATCATCCCCGACCCGCCTTCCAAGCCATACTCATACAGGTCAGGAGCACCCTGGATCAGAACCGAGACCTGGGAAGCATCGAACCAGATTTTAAAATTAGAAACCAACTGAATATAGGGCCCCAGAGTTCCGGTACGCTCCAGCACCGCACGTGGGTAGGCGTATTCAGCGGGTATTTCTGGAGTGCCTGGATAGTTTGTAGCGCGGAATTCCTTTTCCTTGACCCTGGAAACGGATAAGAAAATAAGATTAGGGTCATCCAACGGAATGTCCAATATTTCCCCATCTTCATAGCTACATATTTTTCCCATTTCGAATCCGAGTGGAAAGGAATAACCCATTTTTGCATAGTAGGCTCGCATGCCACCATCAAGGGGATCATCTGGAGTTTTACTGATTTTCAAATCGAATGGCATCATCAGATGAAAAGCGTTGGTGCGGGAGTTCATAAAAGGAGCGCAGGCCCCGGGAAACTCTTTTTGCACAGCTTTATTATCCGGATCAAACTTTCTCTTGGTGCCACCAAAGTGCTGGGCGGTTTTCGACTCTTTGTTCAAGCCAAATTTATTTTGGTAGTAAGTGGAAGCCCGTCTTTGTGCAATGTCGAGGAAATATTCTGGCGCATCACTTTGTACAATCAATTTCTGCCGTTCCTGCGCGTCTCCTTTGGCGGGACGCATGGCTTCATTATAGATACCCAACTCCGCTTCGGTTTTCTTGATGTCCTGATCGAGTTGCCGGGCGAGTTGAGGATTATCAAAGGAGGTTTTGTTGAGCAGGTCCTGCGCCCGTTTCAACATTTCAACCTTCATATTGAAACGTTTAGGCTCCATTGCCAATGCATCAACCGTAGCCATGATGAGGCTGAATTGCTCTTCCGGTAAAAGACCTGCGTTTTCGAAGGCATCCTCTTTAATAAAGTTGAGTGCCATAGGGCCAAACGCTTCTTCCCGGCGTATACCCAGCGTCAACAGATAGTTCAGATGCGCACGCGCCTCATTGGTATCCAAAAAAAACCTCCATAGTTTTGGTGATTTAAAAACCCCTATTTTGACTGGAAATCATTGGCTTAACAAGAAAAATTCTTAGACAATACAAACGAAAACATCACACCCGGCCGAGCGAACAGTGAGAGCTTGCAAAAAGGCTGAAAATGCTATAAAACACCCCATAAATTACGCTGGGAATTGTTGGGTCAAAAATAGATTTTAAATAGAATAGATGACCCTTGTTGCAAGTAGATACAGTACAAGATTTCAATTTAAATAGTGTGGCAAGCCACAGAGAAAATCCAGGGCTTAAGTATGGAATTTGCAATCAATTTTGATGACATGAACTGGGCAGCAATCGGGCCTGAATTTATTGTACTAGGCACGGCTTTTTTTCTGCTTCTGGCAGGACTCAAAAAGGAGTTGAACCGTAATTCTTTCCTGTCACTAGTCACTCTTGGTGGAGTTGGCGCAGCTTTTATTCTCACCCTTATTCTATGGGGCGATGCACCGACAGCCGCGAACGGTAACAATCCAGATATATTCAGTAGCGCACTTATCCACGACCGGTTTTCCCTAGCATTCAATTTAATCATTTTAGCCATGGCGCTGTTCCCGATTTTCGGATCGGTTCGTTATCCACAAGACGACCATGAAAATAAAGCGGAATATTTCACTCTGCTGCTAATGTCAATTGCGGGCATGATGTTCCTAGCCAAATCTGGTAATTTAATTACCATATTTTTATCTTTGGAGTTGTTCTCCATCTCTTTATACATCCTTTGCGGATTTTCCGCCAAACATGGAACAGGAAAAGAAGGACCCGGCACCACACCGGAACTGAGTTGGGCAACCCAGGCATCACAAGAATCAGCAGTCAAATATCTGCTGACAGGGGCATTCGCATCTGCGGTTCTGGTTTATGGCATGGCCCTGATTTACGCAGGAAGCGGAACCACCGAGATACGACTCATCGGTGAACTGATCCAAGAAAATCCCTACACAAAAAATACGCTAGTTTATATAGGTATGGGACTGATGTTCTGCGGTCTAGCGTTCAAGATTTCACTGGTGCCTTTTCATTCATGGACCCCTGATGTTTATCAGGGAGCACCAACACCCATTACCGGGTTCATGTCGGTCGCCACTAAAGCGGCAGTCTTCGCGGTGATTGCGCGAGTTTTCTTCACCTCTTTTGCCGAACTAGATAAGACCTGGATGCCTATTCTATTTGGCGCATCAGTGTTGACCATGCTGATAGGTAATACAGCAGCTATCTTTCAAGATGATCTCAAACGAATGCTGGCTTATTCCGGTGTCGCACACGCGGGGTATCTCTTGATAGGGATCGTTACCAATACGCAAGAAGGTATGGCGAGCATTCTTTTTTATCTTTCAGTCTATTTATTTATGAATATCGGCGCGTTTGCAGTCGTCTTTATGATGGAAGGCGAAGGCCGGGAAGGCAACTCCATCAATCGGTTTAAAGGGCTGGCGAAACGCAGTCCGTTCCTTGCGGCGGCCATGAGTTTGTTTATGATTTCTCTAGCCGGGTTCCCGCCGACCGCTGGTTTTTTCGGAAAACTGTTTTTGTTTTATGCCGCTATCAAACAAGGTTATTTTCTCATTACCATTTTGGCGGTGGTTGCCAGTATCATTTCGGTTTATTTTTATCTACGCGTCATCGTTATGATGTATTTCCACGAAGACGAGTCTGCTCCACAACCGGCTATGCATACAGGAATGCGGGCACTGGTCACAGTAAGCTCCATCGCCGTTCTTGTAATCGGTCTCTTCCCT
This sequence comes from uncultured Nitrospinaceae bacterium, assembly GCA_938073925.1. GTDB lineage: Bacteria > Nitrospinota > Nitrospinia > Nitrospinales > VA-1 > UBA8687. The sequence continues at coordinate 7,649 of CALJGH010000080.1, read as the reverse complement.
TCTTTCCTGATGGAACTGGCCCGTGGAGCCATCCCCTTCTAAAGGCAACTGTTTTCCTCTACGCACTTCATTCTGAATTAAACTTCCCGCACTTTTATCCCGTTATAATAGAATAGCTTGTGTAATCTGACTGTTATTTAATCCTGGGATAAAATGCATTTGATTGTTATTGCCATTTTTTATTTTCTACTTGTATCGTGTGGACCTTCAAGCGATTCCCCAAAGTACAAGTTCGAACAATTCATCAGCAAAATTGAAGACGAACCAGAAGACCCAACCCTGCATTACAATTTGGGAAAAGCTTATATTGAAGACAAAAAATACAATTCAGCTCTCAAGGCATTGGTGGAAGCCATTCGCCTAAAAGAAGATTATGGAGAAGCTTATCGTGAAAAGGGCATTGCTCTATTTTATTTAAAAAGATATTTCGATGCAGAAAAAGCTCTTAGCAAATCCTTTTCGCTCAACCCTGCAAACGCAGATATTGCCACCGATCTAGGTTCCATATTCATAGCCACTGGAAACCTGAAGAAATCCCTGCGGTTTCTAAAAATCGCGCAGATCCGAGACAACAACATGCATATCGTTTTTAATAATATGGGCGCGGCTCATGCCGAGATCGGTCAAAACAAACAAGCCATCGGATATTGGGAAAAAGCACTCGAGGTTCACCCGCTTATGACAGAGGTTCACATCAATATGGGTGTGGTTTACGAACGGATGGGTAAAAAGAAAAAAGCGATAGCCGCTTACCAAAAAGCTTTAGAGCAAGACGACCGCAATGCCATGGCTCATTACAATCTGGGAGTCATCCACGCAAAAAATAAAGATATCCTCAAAGCAGTTGAGTCCTGGCAGAAAGCGAGCAAGTTGGATTCCAAAGATGAAAAAGTATTGGCAAGCCTAGGTTGGGCTTACGAAAGTTTAGGAAAAAAGAAAAAAGCACTGCAAGAAACTTTAAAAGCTATAAAGCTTGAACCCTTCAATAGCCAAACCCATTACACTGCTGGTAGAATTCAGTCTGATCTTGGAAATTTTGACAAAGCCCTCGACGCCCTTGGCAAAGCTGTGAACCTTGATCCTGAATTTGGCGACGCTTATTACAGGCTTGGAATTGCTTATGACAACCTCAATGAGAGCAGAGACGCAATTTCGAACATCCTAATCGCAGAAATTGTTTATCACAAGAAAAAGGAAATGGATCTATTCAAAAAAATGGGTGAGGAACTAAAACCTCTATTCGAAAAATATGAGCTTACCCGAAAACACTTCAGCCAACTACAATTGCCCGACACCTTAAAAGGTTACGACGTGAATAAAAAACCGAAAAGAATAAAAACTTCAAAAGATAAATGAGAGTACCTAGCTAGCGTTCAAGAGTAAAAGTAACCGGACCGTCATTGACCAACTCCACCTGCATATCGGCTCCAAATTCACCAGTAGCCACCTTGAGTCCCGATACCGAAATTTGCTGAATAAGTTTTTGATAGAGTGACTGGGCAGCATCAGGAGCCGCCGCATTATCGAATCCAGGCCGACGCCCTTTGGTACAATCCCCCCCCAGGGTAAACTGCGATACCACCAAAATCTCACCGCCAATATCTAGGCAAGACAGGTTCATTTTTCCCTTTTCATCAGGAAAAACTCTAAGATTAAGTGTTTTCTCAGCAAGGAACTGAACCTTGTCCTCATCGTCATTTTTTTCAGCACCAAAGAGAATGAGGAGTCCTTTTGAGACGGAGGCAATGACTTCGCCTTTAACCGTAACCGATGCCCGAGACACCCTTTGCAATACGATTTTCATGATTTATTTTGGGTTGGGGGAAATCTGACCAGAAAAACCTGTGCTGCAATCGAGTCAACGTGCGCGAAACATTCTGTTGTCGGAGCCTCCTGGGCCAATAAGAACTTTTACCACAGCAAAGCATTTAGGGCATCTACCTTCATAGGCGTTCCCCCCTTTGTTGATGTAAATGCGGCGATAAATGTTACAACACTCAAACATAATGCCCAAAAATTTTTTATCCTTTTCCATTTCGATCGAATGTTTTGAAAACTATTTTTTGTTAAGAGCTTTTCCCGCTCGCACCTTGGCCTCAATATAAGTTTTATGGGGGATTCTCATCGACTTAGTAATCCGCCTGATTTCTTCAGACTCTTCATGGGCAATCTGACCATCAGCTGCGGCTAACGCAAAAAGGCATTCCATAAAATGCAACCGGTCATTGTAAGAAGTTAACCGATTGATTTCAGTAACCACCTCATGAAAATCAAAACCTTTTCGGCCCTGTTCTTCTACAACCTCAAAAAGCAAAGTCAACTCTTTGCCCTTAATCGAAAACTGGTCTGCAAGACAAGCTTTAAGAGCTTTCTTTTCTGCGGGATCGAAGTGATTATCCACATGTGCAATCGAGGACATTAGTGACCCCACTAGACAGAGAAAATACAGTTTATCCTCAGGGAGCTTTGATGCAAACCCTGAGTGAGTGCTTTTCAATTCAATTTTTTTCAGCACCCGTCTTTTAAAATATTTTTCCATGTCTGGATTTGGATCACGGGCATGTTCAAAGATGGTTTTTTGAAACAAGTTCCGGATTCGCCCAAATGATCTCTTGGTGAAAGAAGTATCTTCAAGCCATCCCGAAAACTGATCGACCAGTTGCTTTTCATCATCTTTCATCCGTGGATGAACCTGAACCATATTTTCCAAGGCGGCCACGATTTCTTTTTTTTCAGCGGATGTGGAAAGTTCGGCGATCATCTGCCGATATAATAAATCCTTTTCCTTTTTTGAAACAGGTGCGTTCAGATAAGGTTTCAACTCGTCCAGTTCGTGATTCTCCAGGTCAAATTTCCTGTAAAATGATTTTAAAATATTAAGTTCAGACTGACTCACTTCACCATCTGCCCAGGCCACCGTTGTTAAAACCTTGAGGAAGGTCAGTTTTTTGAATTTTGACATATGATTTCCCAATAAATGCGTTGAACAAATTAAAAACTTAAAAAAATAAGCTCATTCGAATCGCTACCTAATCAAAACGGTTCAGCCACAACCGACTCGATTGTCCAGACCATGCAAACAGGTCGAGAAATTGATCTTGATCAATATCGCCAAACGTCATTTGGTCAAATTGTCTGGAACGCGGTAAACGGCGACGGGTTTCATCTGAAAAATCCCATCTACCCCGTCCGTGCAAATAATAAACCCCTTTGGAGGTCAAGATCAAGGCATCTGGGAGGGTATCGCCATTCCCATCCAAGAGATAAACTTTAGACGCAGGAAAATGAGGCAGGATTTTATGAGATCGTTTTTTAAAATTCCCGCCGCCCATATTTTCCAGAAAGTAATTGGTCTCCTCGAGATACCCTCTATATATCTTCTTAATGGATCGATTGACAACGAGAAGGTCGTTGTCGCCATCCTGATCAAAATCCGCCCAATCGGCGTGCAGACTATCATCCAAAATACTCGGCATCCTTGAAGCGGTAAGGTCAGTAAATCTACCCACCCCATTATTCAGCAACAACCTGTTCTGCCCTTTGCTGTATATTAGAAATATATCTACCACACCATCGCCATCGAAATCGGCAAACGAAGCATCCCGAATACCTGAAGGAAGTGAAGGCATTAACAGGGATGTTAAATCCTCAAACCGGCCATCGCCTTTATTGATTAATATCATGGTTTGATAGGATTTTCTTGACGAAGTTTTTACGTTGCTGCCAAAATAAAACAGATCTTTATCACCATCTCCATCAAGGTCTATAGGAATAACATTTTCTATACCCGGTGTAAGTGGATAAATTCCTTCTTTTTCTTTTGAATAAAAATAACTTTTTTTATTGTTGAAAAGTATTCGTGTTTTCGGATTTTTCCTGCCGCCAAGAATTAAAACTAAATCGTCTCCCCCATCCCTGTTCAAATCTGCGGTGGCAAAAAAATTTATTTCTTCTTTATTGTTCTGAGTCCACTGGCCTGCCTGCTTTTTCAAGAACCCCTTCTTACCCCGATTAATGAGAATATAGAGTTCGGATTTAGTTTTGTTTAATACTGCAAGGTCAGAAAAGTTGTCTTGATTGGCACTTAGAAAACTGGCGTGAGAAACAGAAAGTTTTTCAATTGGAAACAGGCGTGTGGCATCACGAAATCTCTGGCTTGCCGGATTATCTGCGACATGAGGTTTAGTAGCGCCCCCACAAGCGGAAAACGAGAGAAGAATCAACAACCATGAAATCAGGGAATCAATCGAACAAGGACTTAGGTAGATTTTTTTCTGACAATTCGATCTGTAATCCTTCATATGCAGCTATGCTTTTAGGAAAGAGTTGGCGGGCTTCTGCTTCAATCTTTTGAATAAAGTCATCATTATGCGTCGGGTCATGGTGAAACAAAACAAACTTTTCCACATTCGCAACTTCGGCCACTTTTATGCCTTCCCGCATGGTGCTGTGTCCCCAACCCTTTCTGGGGAACTCCCCATTCAAACCATTGTATTCTTCATCTGTATACTGGGAATCATAAACCAGTATATCCGCACCACGGCAAAGCTCAATCAGGTTTTTATTTGGCTTGTCTTCATAATGCTCGCAATCCGTTGCAAAAACAAGAGACTGCCCTTCATGATCTACTCGATACGCATAACACCCATTAGGATGATAGAGAGGAGCGAAAGTGACTTTATAGTTTTCACTTTCTATAACTTCACCCGGCTTCACATCATGATATGAAATTTTAGCACAAAATAAATCTACTTCCACAGGACAACAAGGAGGAGCCATTTGCTGCTTGAGCACATCTTCAACCGTTGTTGGCAAACTGGTTCCGCCAAATACTCTGAATTCATTTCCGGGAACAAAAAAAGGCGTAAAAAATGGAAAACCCTGGATATGATCCCAATGCATATGACTATATAAAATCGTGCCTTTAATGGGAAACTCCTTCATCAAAGCCATCCCCAGATTACGGAATCCGGTACCTGTATCGATGACTATCAATTCTTCTCCACACCGGATCTCAACACAGGTAGTATTACCGCCTACTTTTACTGTTTCCGGATTTCCAGAAGGAACACTGCCACGAACTCCCCAAAATTTTATATACACAAATAAATCCTTAAGGACAAAAGAAATCAGTATTATAAACAATCTCTTTTTAGGTAACAATAACTACTCCATTAAAAGTAGAACTTTATAGAATTTGAAATTCTTCTATGAGATCGGATTCCTGTCGGGTTAATTTTCCGATATTCCAATTACCTGAAAATGATTTTTGAAACCCTTTCAAAAACCATTGATTAACCTCCTCATTTCTCAGGCTTCTCTGCAGTAACTGTTTTAAGCCTGTGGTATTTGAAATAAGTGAGTCCGATACAGCCTGTTTTTGGGCTTCCGAGGAATATTTTAATAAGGTATGAGTTAATTTTGGGGCCATATCTAAAATTACTGAGCCATGTTGTAAAAATGCAGAACGTAATCGCCGTTGAGCACTGCCTACAAGTTTTTTTCCAAGAACCGTTATCTCACAATGATTCGCCATCGAAAAACAAGCCGGGGATCGACCGGATACATCTCTGATTTTATTTTTTCCGGCAACTGTCGCACCCTCAATTCCTCCGATCTTGAGAGATTCCAGAATCGCTTGTGATATTCGTTCAAAAGAACCTCGTAAGCTTCCCGGAAACGCAGGGTGCGGGATGGGAGCAATCACGCTATAAGTCATCTCGTGTTGGTGCAGTAATGCTCGGCCGCCAGTGAAACGACGAACCACAGGTATATTATTTCGTTCACAAGATTCCAGATCAATGCATTGCGATATTTCCTGCGAATAACCAATGGAAAGTGTCGGCCGCTGCCAACCATAAAGCCGCAATGTCGCGGGAACCTTTCCCTCATTGCAAGCCATAAGAATCGCCCGGTCTGTTATCATATTGAGAGTTCCATCGCCTAGGGAATCTTGAATAATTCTCCAGCTATGTTGGTCCATTTAAAAATTTTCCCCCAAGGTATCGGACAGCAAAAAATATTTTGACTCGATTGCAATCCTTCTATAAATAATAGGTATGTTAAATAAAATCCAGCATAAACAAAAATTGATTTTTACTTTGAGCATTCTTCTGGCATTCGCAAAGCCCTCATTTGCCTTTGAGGAGTTTGGCGAAATCCGGAAACAATGTCAGTCTACCTGTCATCAAGCCGAGCATATTAAAAAATCCAGACAGGATAAATTATCCAAGCCCGAGTGCCGATCCTGCCATGTTGGGATTAATTATGTATCCCCTACGACTCGAAAACCGATTCAAGATGGACTATTGATAAAATCATTGATTCAAACCAACGTGTCCGCAACAAAAAATACAAAGGCCGAACAAGTCTCAAGCAGTCCGCTTACAGAAATGGCTCTTATTCCCAAAGGTGAGTTTGTCATGGGTTCCAACGAACGCTGGGATGACGAAGCGCCTGAGCATATTTCTTCCACAAATGCTTTTCATATGGACTTGAATGAAGTGACCAATTTGAACTATAAAAAATTTGTAATTGCCACGCAACAAGTCGCTCCCTACCACTGGCCTGAAGGAAATTTTACAAAGGGTAAAGAAAAACATCCTGTGGTTTATGTGAGCTGGTTCGATGCCTCTAATTACTGCAAATGGGCAGGAAAAAGACTGCCGACAGAACAGGAATGGGAAAAAGCCGCACGTGGACCGGACGGATTGATTTATCCATGGGGAAACCAATGGTCGCTGGACAAATCCAACCATCCATACAAACACTCAACGGGAACCGAGCCCATAGGTTCTTATCCTCAAGGACGAAGCCCTTATGGGTTGAATGATATGTCTGGAAATGTATGGGAATGGGTAGACAGTTACTACCTTCCACATCCGGGAAACCCCGTCACGCGCGCAGAATATGGAAAAGACAAAAGGGTATTGAAAGGCGGCTCCTGGTTCGACTGCCTTTCATACGGTTGCGGATTGAGCGCTCCTACTTTTAACAGGAGCTTTTTCACTCCAGAAGTGAAAAATAATAGTTTTGGATTCCGTTGCGCCAAAGACGCAAAATAAAGGGAAACGTATTAAATGGAAACGCCTGACACAGAAGACACACCTAGACCCAAAATGCCGCCTGCTCCTAAAACTGAAAGTGGCTATTACATCAGCCTTACGCGAAAAATTTTGATTGGTATTTTTATTTTTGGATTTTGGGTTTTCTTCTATTGGTTCCAAGAGTACTGAAAAATACTTATATTTCTCATAAGGTTTCCACAGACCTCTCACACAAGTTAGTGACTCATTTCGAACGAAAACGTTTTTTATTCAGGGATTCGTTTCCAATCAATAAGTCCAACCGTTTTTCATCTCTTGCGACCACAGCAATGCTTTCTTCGCCTGGCGGAAAAAGCAGTATCGAATCTGGATTTTTTTCTGCCAAACTCGCAAATTGTGTCTTCGGCTCTATAGGCTTGGGTTCCACCAACGGAGGTGGCATTTTTCCAAAGGCCGCCCGGCTGGCACTATAAATTAAATATTTGGTGTCTTTAGAGTATTCTCCTTCGGGGTCCAGATGATCTACAGCACCAATAGCCAAAGGTTTTTTAGGCGGTTCTCGCAAATGCGAAACATAGTCCACTTCCACAGCAAGGTTAACGG
>CALJGH010000079.1 GCA_938073925.1 uncultured Nitrospinaceae bacterium | reverse complement strand
TTAATACATTTAATGAATAACTATATCTTATCCCCTCTAGTATTCATATATGAATTGGAAACAAGCCTATTTTGCTAATCTCACATGAACTCTTCTTCACACCAGCAAACTCATAATAGCTATTATTTCAAATGACTATAAAAAATATCCTCGCGTCTAACACTAAAATATTAAAATTAATTAATGCCGGATTAACAGCTTTTTAATTTTGTATCCTTAGAATTGGATTAATGAACTTGATCTGCCACCTTTATTAGGATCGGCAATATAATGGAGGGTTTCACTATGGAAATGTTTAGAACACTCGATATTCGCGGTCTTTCCTTTTTTAAAGCTTTTGAATTAGCTTCCGAAGAATTCAGAAGAGTTAAAAAGAATGGCATTTTGGAATTGATTCTTGATAAGAAGAAAAACTTCACTGAAGATTTCACCAAGTGGGCCAAAAGTCAGGGCTGCAGAATTTCTGACATTGAAGACGACCCCAGAATGGTACGTCTTTTTATACACAAGGGTTCTAGATCTATAAAAGCATAAGCGATTCATAAACACTGGTTATTCCAAGTATTGCAGTTTTCGGTCTCCTCCTCTTACTGAAAACCTGCCTTTGGGATAGCCAGTGTTTTTTGTGCCAACCCAGATTTTACTGATTTTTTTCATGAATAATTCTCAATCCATCTAAAGTCAAAAATGGGTCCTGAACATCTATAACAGTAGTTTTAGTAGTTACCCAGTCCACAATTCCACCGGTAGCCACTACCTTGGCATCTTGCCCCAGTTCACTTTTAATTTGCTTCACCAATGCTTCAACCATTCCTGAAAAACCGTAAACCGCCCCTGAACGCAGACTTTCCACCGTTGATTTTCCTATAACTTGTTCAGGAAAAGTCATATCCACTCGAGGTAGTTTGGCCGCACTTTTAAAAAGTGCTTCAAGAGAAATCTGGATCCCCGGAAAAATGGCACCCCCTAAATATTCACCCTTACCAGTTACAACATCGAAGGTAGTCGCTGTCCCAAAATCCACTATGATCAAAGGGCCACCATATTTATCAAACGCGGCCACAGAGTTTACAATGCGATCTGCCCCCACTTCAGATGGGTTTCGATAGAGAATGGAAATACCGGTTTTGATTCCCGGCCCAACAATCAGGGGTTCGCATGAAAAATATTTTCTGGACATCCCCTGCAGTATGGGAACCAAAGGTGGAACCACACAAGCGATGACAATATCATCGATGGTTTCCGTCTCCACATTATTCAATAAAATAAATTCCTTAATGAGAACCCAATATTCGTCTGCCGTCCGATTCCACTCGGTGCGAATCCGCCAATGGGTGAGAAGCTTTTCTCCGGAAAACAATCCGATGACATTATTCGAATTTCCAACATCAATCACTAAGAGCATATTTGTTCCCTTTTACAGGTATATCAAAGTCAAAAACAACACAGGCAAATAACAACTGCGAAAAACTATTAGGATAACCTGGATTCTCTAATATAATAAAGCGTCTTAAAAATTACAAATAAGGTTTGATGAAAGATAAAAATCATATCGAAATGGAAGACATCTCAACATTCCCTTTGGAAAGATCGTTGAACCACAAGGATTGGGAAGATGTTCCATACCTGGAGCTTAAAGAACAGGAGTTGGAGGATCTAGTGGAAGAGAAACTGAAATGCTTTTTAAGAGTGGTGCGCTCTGGCAGTCCATTCAAATTGGGCCGCTATTTTTATCGTATCAAGGATTCAAATTGAAAATGCTCTCCCTGAAATACGTAAATTTACCCTGACCCTTTTACAATAAAAGCTCAGTTTATGAAAAAAATCAAATTAGGAATCATTGCGCTACTATTTTTTTTCTTTTCTCCATTGCCCGCATTTTCCTCAGACTTTGTTGTCGCCCCGCCACCTAAATCCATGGACAAGTACTATGCCGACTCAGGAAGAATTTCTGAATGGATAGCCCAAATGCGTAAATTAAGCACTGCCTTTTCAGCAATATTTGTCAGTCTGGATAAGGAAAATTGGGTCCTCGCAGAAAAATATTCAGCCAAATTTATAGATTCATATAAAAAAGCATCTGAGATGATTCCGGAGTGGAAGGAAGAGTTCGACTTAAAAGCAGCTAATGAACTGAAAGAAAGTATTCTAGCAAAGGACATGAAAAAACTGGGAAGAGCTTCAGAAACTCTCGGAAAAACCTGTTCCCATTGTCACTCAAAAAATAACACCAGTGTTTGGGCTCGCTATTACTGGCCTTCAACCGATACCATAAAAGTACTGGACCCTATCGATGAAAAGGAGTTGCCCTATGATGTTTTCATGGAAAAGCTCTCCGACTCCTTAAAAAGGATCAGTGTAAACTTCGAACAAGAAGATTTCCAGCAGGCCTGGCGGTCTCTCGATGTCTTCAAAAAAAGAATCACAAGTTTGAGGTCTGTCTGCTCGAAATGCCATGTCGACGAATGGACAAAGGGCTCCACCTCCGTCAAAGAATTTTTTGTAGGAAATGATATATTGGCGGTTCTGCAAGAGATTAAAAAGGATTTCGCAACGGGAGAACCTTCTGAAAAGAATTTTAGGAAGAACATAGATTATATAAACAAGCGGTCTTGTAAAACATGCCACCTTGTCCATCAACCGGTAGCAGCCATTCAGCAGGCCTGGCAACAAAAAAACTAATCCGCACCTTAGAAAAGCACACCCCTCACTTCAACTAAAGAGGTTTTTTGTCCCAACCTTTCAGTTTCATGCATCCCAAAAATCCCGTATCTTGACCTTCAAATCCGAACTCACGGCCTTGAATCATATTGCTGTATTTGTCTTTATCCTTCTCACATTTTTCAAAATCAATAAAAAAGACAGCCTTTCCCTTACCTTCTTCATGTGAGAATTTCTCAAACGGAGGGGCTTCTCCACATCCCGATAAAACAAGCATAATCAATACAGATAAAATCTTTACCATAAAGGGGTTTTCTCGAAATTGAAAAAATAGTTTATCGAACTATAGCAAAACACGCTTCCACTTTTTGTCGTAAAATCTTTCAGCAAGTTTTCTTAAGAGTCCACGCAAAAATATTTTTCTATAATTTTGTCCTTATCATACTGAATTTTTTATCCAGATATTGATTCGAAAATTTTTACAGATTCTCTTTCCGGTTTAAATTTTCTGGCTTAGGATTTCTAATATCTCAACCTTCTAAATAATCAAAACTTACCCTCAATACTGGGGACTAAAGTAGCTCAGGCTAT
>CALJGH010000078.1 GCA_938073925.1 uncultured Nitrospinaceae bacterium | reverse complement strand
TTTTTTTCAATGCATTATGTCTAGATCTCTTGATAAATAGGCTTGCACTCTGATGCAAGTTTCCCCAGCAACTAAAACTAACTCCATATCTCAAAGCTTATGTCAGGAAGCTCTTTCGGAAAACTGTTTAAAATTACAACTTGGGGGGAATCGCATGGCAGAGGACTTGGCGTTGTTGTCGAAGGTTGTCCCGCAGGATTGTCTCTCAAAGAATCCGAAATCCAGTTAGAGCTTAATCGACGCCGAACGGGGCAGAGCAAAGTTACCACCACACGAAAAGAAGGCGATAAAATACAAATCATGTCCGGGGTGTTCAACGGTAAAACTACGGGCACACCGATTTCTTTGTTAGTCGAAAATGAAGATGCCGATTCTTCCAAATATGAGTTGATTAAAGACTTGTTTCGACCGGGGCATGCCGACTACACCTATGACATGAAATATGGCTTTCGCGATTACCTTGGCGGTGGCAGGTCTAGCGCACGTGAAACGGTTGGTCGTGTTGCCGCAGGTGCCATTGCCAAAAAACTTCTGGCGCGTGAAAAAATAAAAGTTATCGGTTTTACTCGGCAAGTGGGAAAAAATATCGCTCAAACCATTGACTTCAAAGAGATAGAGAATAATATCGTCCGCTGTCCCGATGCTAAAATGGCCGACAAAATGATCAACGCCATAATGCGGGCTCGAAAAAAGGGTGACTCTTTGGGGGGTGTTGTCGAAGTGGTTGCGCAAGGCGTCCCCGCCGGGTTGGGTGAACCGGTATTTGACCGACTCGATGCCGATCTGGCAAAAGCGGTGATGAGTATCCCTGCGGTAAAAGGAGTCGAAATCGGTGTCGGATTCCAATCGGCAACCATGACTGGTTCTCAATGCAATGATGTGTTCACTATGAAAAACAAAAAGGTGGTCACTGCGACTAACAATGCAGGTGGCATTCTGGGTGGAATTTCGAACGGTATGGATATCGTTGTGAAGCTCGTTGTAAAGCCGACCTCGTCGATCAACAAGGCGCAAGACACCGTCAACTGTCAGGGCAAGAAAGCTGAAATTAGAGTCGAAGGGAGACACGATCCCTGTGTTGCTCCAAGGGCCGTGCCTATTGCAGAAGCTATGGTGGCTTTAACCTTGATCGACCATTTGTATAGAAATAAGTTCTCGCAGCTTTGAGCGCTCAGCACGCGCGCTATTAATCGATCTGGCTATTGTTTACTAATTTTTTCCCTTGATAGATGGTTCTTCAAGGAATGGCCTTGTTCCTATGAAAGTCGCAATCGTCCAGAACCGTCCTGAGTTTGGAAACGTTCAGGACAACCTGAATCGCATCGAAGAGATGCTGGCTGGAAAAGCAGCAGAATTATTTGTTCTACCAGAACTTTTCGCAACAGGCTATAGATTCAAAAACATGGATGAGGCTCATCGGTTCGCAGAACCTGTTTCTGGCGGCAAGACTACCCATTTCCTAATTTCCCTCGCGAAAAAAAACAAAGCACATTTTATTGCCGGACTAGTCGAAATAGAAGGCGATCAAGTCTACAACTCTTCTGTTATTGTTGGGCCAAAGGGTTTAATCGGCCGTTATAGAAAAATTCATCTGTTTGATACTGAGAAATCCTGTTTCCATGCCGGCAAAGATGTACCCCCGGTGTTTGATCTTGACGGTGTAAAAGTCGGTGTGATGATCTGCTTCGACTGGCGTTTCCCGGAAACTGCTCGGTCGCTTGCTCTTAAAGGCGCGGAAATCATAGCGCATCCGTCTAATCTGGTTCTGCCCCATTGCCCGCAAGCAATGATCACACGTTGTTTGGAAAACCGTATTTTTGCCATCACAGCAGACCGGGTCGGAGAAGAAGAACGTATTCCCGGAGAAAAACTGAATTTCATAGGGCAGAGTCAGGTGGTTGACCCTGATGGAAACATACTCGTCCGAGCATCAGAAAAGGAAGAAGAGGTTCATATTGTTGACATCGACCTCAAAAAAGCCAGGGACAAATATCTAAATTCACAAAACGAAATTTTTAAAGACCGCCGTACCGATCTATACCTTTAACAGTGAACAGGCTAGATGTTGTGAAATGAAGTCATCATAGGTTAAAATGTGGCTTAATTTGAAAAACCAATGCGTGTCGGGTAGATTCTGCCCGATGTTTATTTTGAGAGGAAAATATGGGCAACGAAAAATCACGATTTCTAAAAAGAGATGATGGAACAGTTTATGATTCGGTAACCAGCGTGACGTGGATGGCTAATGATTCGCATCTGGATTTGGGTAAAGAAGTTTCCTATTCAGAGGCGGAAGAGTATATGAAAGAATCCAACAAAAAAAAGGCAGGGGGGTACAGCGATTGGCGAATTCCCACTATTCATGAAGCTTCATCCATTTATGATAAGGAAAAACTGAATAAAGATTCTAAAGATGGCGACATACATTTGGATTCAGTGTTTCCACCAGGGGCCGCTAACTGCACTTGGACCTCGTCCACACGCGGTAAGGAAGCCCAGATAATGTTTTATGCAAATGGTTGTCCTTACTGGTATGAGAAAAATGATAAAACCATTTCACATGCCGTCCGCCTCGTACGCCGCGATAACTAGTCGCCTAGTCTTGGCGCCCAGTATCTGTTAAGGAAAGAGCAGGTTTTTAACTATATTTTGCTAATATTTTAACCCCGTTAGGGGGCCGGTTGGGCGGTCTTCACATTCGGAACCTGCAAGCCAAAAAAGGGTGTCAATTCATTAGGAACTGCAAACTGCAGATAAAGTTTGTGAAATTCTTCGTTAGAAAGATCGGGGTTCAGCAGTTGCTGAACCTGCTCTGAGGAAACAAGTTGCTGGGAAGGCTCGTCAAATATAGTGACACCAACACCTATCCAGTGGCCGTGGACAAACTGTTGCTGAACGAGACTTTCAACTCCGGTGCTGTATTGCATGGCTTTTTTAATGACATGCTGGGCAATATGCACGGGAACGCATTTCCCAATAGCAATGACCTTGGAAGTTTCTCCCATAGGGTAGACTCTGAGTGCGGCTCGAGAGTCCCCCAATTCAGTAAATTCCTTAATAACTGCTTTTCGTTGTTTGCGGAATTTTTTCGAAATATAACCTTCAATTTTAATTCGCTTTTTATCCAAAGGTTGGCATTTTTCTTGTGCCTGGGCTGGGCCACTAAGGAACAGAAAGCATAACGTTAAAACAGCAACCATACATCTCGCTAAATATTTATTTGTAACCAAATTTTTTGAAATTTTAATGCGCATATTTAGGATTCTTACTTCTCCGATTTAAGTGAATTCATTTGCTATAATACCAAGGGCAAACTTGTTCAGGCAGGTATATCAAAAGGTGTTACCGTTTTTAATCTGTTTTCGTTTGATTTTTGTTAATGTAATCTTCGGCACTTTGTTCGCTTGAAAAATAATACTCTTTGCCGTTGATAGTCTTTTTTATTGCCTCTGTTTTTGGGATGTACACGCCGTTATTGGGGTCTTGTACCATTTCTGTTGGATTAGGCTCTTTGGCACTCGATGGGAAAATCAGGCGAGCAACAAGAATGACAATAATAACTGCAATTCCAAATAATGCTAAACGGGCCATGTCCTTATTGTAAAGATAAAGACTTGAAGATACAACCTGGGATAATCCGAAAAAATAAAGCGCTTTCTAATCTATGAACGATAAACCTAAAAAAATTAAGGGTAAAAAGAAGTCTCTGGTACCCGCTGTGCGGCGCGAAGAGCGGCTGGTTCCTCTCGACCCTTTTGCGGCCTATCTTCAAGAAGCAAAAAGATACCCGATACTCTCAGAAGAAGAAGAAAAGGAACTGGCGATCCGCCTAACCGAAACGGGGGATGTCGATGCTGCTTACCAGTTGACAACAGCTAATTTGATGCTTGTTGTTAAAATAGCCATGACCTTTAAGCGAGAATGGCAAAATGTTATGGATCTGGTGCAGGAAGGCAATATCGGTTTGATGAAAGCAGTCAAAAATTTTGATCCATTCCGGGGAGTTCGTTTGTCAGCATATGCTACGTGGTGGATCAAATCTTATATATTGAAATATATTTTGGATAATTGGCGGTTGGTTAGGGTGGGCACTACAAATTCCCGGCGGAAACTATTATTTAATCTGAAAAAGGAAAAAGAGCGATTGGAGCGGGAGGGATTTGATCCTTCCACCAAGTTACTGGCAGAACATTTCGGAGTAGATGAAAATGAAATCATCGATGTGGAAGCCAGTATTGGTGCGGTCGATGTTTCGATGGATACCCCGACCCGTGCTGACAGTTCCATGACCCCGGCACAATCTCTAAGTGATGGTAAGTCGCTTGAAAAAAGAGCTGAGATCGACCAGTTTCGAGAAATTCTTCAGCAAAAAATTGAAGGATTTAAAACCGAATTGAAACCGGGAGAAATCGAAATTTTAGAAAAAAGAGTGCTTTCGGAGTCCCCGCAGTCGTTGCAGGAACTTGGGGACGAAAGAGGGGTCACCCGTGAGGCAGTCCGTCAGGCGGAACAGCGACTGTTAAAAAAGTTCAGAATCTATATTGAAGAACAGATGCCGGAAGCGGCAGACTATTTTATAAATTAAGGAGGAGAAAAATGGAAACCCGGATGGAAACGGACAGCATGGGGGAAATCGAAGTTCCCGCCAATTGCTATTATGGTGCGCAAACAGCGCGTTCGCTGATCCACTTTGATATTGGCACAGAAACCATGCCTCGCGAACTTATTCGCGGCATGGGTATTCTTAAAAAAGCTTCCGCTATGGTCAATGCTGAACTGGGATTGATGCCGGAGGATATCAAAGACTTGATCGCTAAAGCTGCCGATGAAGTCATAGATGGAAAACTCGACGACCATTTTCCGTTACGGGTCTGGCAAACAGGAAGTGGGACCCAATCGAACATGAACAGCAATGAGGTTATTGCTAATCGTGGTATTGAGTTGGCGGGAGGAGTGATAGGTTCCAAGGATCCGGTGCACCCGAATGATCATGTGAATATGGGGCAGTCTTCCAATGATACGTTCCCCACCGCGATGCACATCGCTGCAGTTGAACGCATTCGTGATGCCTTGATCCCATCTTTGACTACACTCTCCGAATCGTTTCGGAAAAAAACTATAGAATTCAAAGATATCATTAAAATTGGGCGTACCCATTTAATGGATGCTACGCCGCTCACATTGGGTCAGGAGTTCAGCGGTTATACAACTCAGCTGGAATATGCGCTTGACCGTATCAATGGGTGCATGCCACGGATGTACCAGATTGCACTTGGGGGAACGGCTGTGGGAACTGGGCTCAACTCGCATCGCGACTTTCCTGTAAACGTTGCGAAACAGATTGCAGAGATTACAGGATGCCCATTCGTGACGGCTCCCAATAAATTTGAATCGCTTGCGGCGCATGATGCCATCGTTGAAACCAGCGGTGTATTGAAAACCATCGCTTGCTCTCTCATGAAAATTGCCAATGATATCCGATGGCTGGGATCTGGACCACGATGCGGTATTGGTGAGATCACTTTACCTGCAAACGAACCCGGCAGTTCAATCATGCCAGGCAAGGTGAACCCAACACAGTCAGAAGCCATGACCATGGTGGCTACGCAAGTGATTGGTAACGATACTGCGATCAACTTTGGTGGCTCATCGGGACACTTTGAACTAAACGTATTCAAGCCAGTAATGATTTATAACTTGTTGCAATCCATTCGTCTCCTCGCTGATTCATGCAGGTCGTTCAACGACCATTGTGTTGTTGGAATCGAACCTAACAAAACGCAAATAGATAAACACCTCAACGGATCGCTAATGCTGGTCACCGCACTCAATCCACATATTGGCTATGACAATGCTGCAAAGGTTGCCAAAAAAGCGTATCAGGAAAATACTACCCTGAAAGAGTCTGCCGTTGCATTGGGATTATTGACTGCGGAGGAGTTCGATGAAAAAGTGAGGCCTGAAAAAATGACAGGGCCTAAATAGTTAACTCTTAAAACAGCGGAGACATCTATGTTTCAAAGTTGGGAACATTTTATTGGCATGGTAGTTATGCTGGCAATCATCCTCCCGATCATTTTTAAGAAGATGTATTGAAAAATAGAAAAAGGATAATTTAATATTATGTTAATAAAGAGTCAGATTAACTTTAAAGGGATTTTAATATGAAAAAATGAAGCGGAGCCGTCTGATAAAAAGCAGAAGAAACTCATTGTTCGTGATGGCAAGATTAATGTCAGTGCTTCCTTCTTGAACGGTAAATCTATGTCAGTGAATTTGCCTAGTTTGACCCTGAGTGATATAGAGAAAGATAAGGGCGGTGCAACCCCTGAGGAAGTCACAAATAAAATTATCACTTCTCTTAGGCAGAATATCGATAAAGCCGTCGGTACTCTTGGCCTCGATCAGGCTAAAAAAGCGATTGAAGGAGTTGCTAAAGATCTGAAAGGACAACTCGAAAAAGGTATTGGTGATCCAAAAAAACTCCTAGACGGAAAGCTGGAAGGAGAAGCTGAAAATATTGGCAACGCCGTAAAAGCCCTCTTCTGCGGGCGAACCGCCGTTGGTGATAGGTCGGAACGGTAGTGAGGGAACGGGAATTGTTTTGCTTCTAGAAAAGTAGAAAAGCATTCCTGTTCACATGCTCAAGAATATTTCTGGAAGAGGGGAATAGACCTATTGCTCGACTCGCTAGAGGATAGAAAAAAGGGGCCAGTAAAATTTTTTCGCTGGCCCCTTTTAACATCATCATAAGGAGGTAGTTTTGGTGAACTAAATAATTGTATAAATCTGTGAGGTTAAATCTTCAGGTGTTTTACCGGTTGCACCTGCTGAAGTGAAAATTTCATTTACCCTAGATTCAACCAAAGCGTCAAGGTTAGTGCTGTCGCGTAAGAGTGAAGTCAGTGAATTATTTTTAGATGTCTGATCGCTCAAAAAATCTACGATGCTGCCCGAATTAATTCCTGATTGTTCAAAAATACTTTTCAGTTGACTCAATAATTGTTCCGGATTCCTGCCGCCTTGTGTCTGGCGAAAAGCCTGCAATTCCGTTTGCGTCAGTTCACCGTTTCCATTTGTGTCAATGGCATCAAAATTATCGACTATTTTTTGTCCCTGTCCTGTTTTTTCTGCCCGGACCTGAACTTCATTTTTATTGAGTCCACCCGACTCATTTGTGTCTGCCAGTTTGAAATTCTGTTGTGTTCGTTGAGTAAGGTTGTTTAAAACGCTTTGTCCTATGCTGCCAGTGCCTTCAACCATTGAGTCATCCTCCACCGAAAAGATGTTTAAATACGGGCTATTCATGCCCTGTATTATCTTATCGGCGGCTTAAAAAAATGACTTAAGCCTTTATTTGACAGGTCTTATAGACCTCGTAAAAATAAGGAGTTTTTTGTAAAGCGGGGATGCTAGAAAATCTATAAAAAGACTAAAGAATCCCCTGTGAGGATTACAGGCATTGATTTATCTGTCTCCCACGTTAGTGGGCTGAGTAGTCAAACATGCGATTTACGCATTGGAGGGCACGTTTTTGCGTTTCCGGGGCGATTTCGATAATGCTTTGTGGGCTGGGGTTTTCTAGTACGTTCAATATGTCTTCCAGGGAATTCGTTTTCATATATTTGCACATCGTGCAACTGCCTGCGAAGGTTTTCTGGGGAAATTCGGATTGCAGGACTCCGGTCAACCCACACTCGGTGAGCAGGAAGAAAGAGTCTCGTTTAGATTCGCGCACATGGTTGAGCATCTGGCTGGTGCTGCCGACATAATCGGCTTTGTTGACCACCGCTGAACTGCATTCGGGGTGGACAAGAATTTCGACATCTTCAAAGTTTCGTCGTACCTGATCGATACTTTCAGGCTGATATTCTTCGTGGACGTAGCAGGTTCCATCCCATAACTGGATATCTTTATTTACGCCCTTTGCTTTAAGATTTTGGATTACGTTTTCCCCCATCAATTTGTCGGGGAGAAAATAGATTTTATCGTTCGGTATTTTTTCTATGATTTTGTAAACATTGGATGATGTGACGCAAACATCACATCGTGCCTTCACAGCTGCGGTGGTGTTGATGTAGCAGACGAAAGTATGGTAGGGAAACTGTTGTCGTAATTTAATCACATCGGACTCGGTGATGCCGTCGGCTAGTGAACAACCTCCATTTGGATTTGGGTCGAGCACTGTTTTTTCGGGATTGAGTATTTTAGCGGTTTCTGCCATGAACCGAACTGCCGAGAAAACGATGACATCTGCATCGGATTCTTTTGCATTTTTAGACAGTCCATAAGAGTCGCCTGTGAAATCGGCAACGCTGTAAAAAATTTGCGGGGCAACATAATTGTGCGCGAGGATAATGGCATTTTTTTCGCGCTTGAGTTTTTCTATGCGCTCAATAGTTGGGAGCAGCAGTTCACAGTTCTCTTTTGTGAACTGGCAGACGGGATTGCCAACATGAATATCTTTAAGTTTTTCGTAGAGTTGTTCTGCGCTGACCATGAGTTTAGCCTGGCGGCCATTGCAAAGGTCGACCGCCTAAAAGGTGAAAATGAATATGGAATACGGATTGTCCGGCTCCTTCTCCACAGTTTACCACAAGCCGATAGCCGGATTTATCCAGTCCTCGTTCCTTTGCCAACTGATTGGCGACAGAGATGATAGAGCCCATTACTTCATGGTTGGTTTCTTCTACATCCAGTAAAGTAGCGTGGTGGGCACGCGGGACAATTAGAATATGAGTGGGTGCCTGAGGATTGATATCGTTGAAAGCAAACAATGTGTCAGACTCATAAACTTTTTCTGATGGAATAAACCCGGCACTGATTTTACAAAACAGACAATCGTTATTCATTCTGCCCTTCCTTGCGAGGTTCGCGAAAGGGTTTGTCCTCTGCATTTTCGCTAGCAGGTGAATAACTAGATTCAAATTGTCCCATATGCCCGATGACATCGTCTTTGTAAGTAATAAATGGATCGAGCATCAAAAAAGGATCATCCGTTTTGTTGAGACGGAATCCGATCCAGTCGATCAGGTAGTTCATATGCGAGTGTTGGTTGATTAGCAGTTTGATTAGCTCACCACGACCCTGGGCGCGGGTGCCGCGTGGGGGATTTAATTTTGCATGATCTACTGCTGCATCCGTGGTTTTGCGATAGCCGTCGCCGCTGGCTTCTAATCCCCAAAACAAACCGCTCTCTTTATTTAAATTATGGTATTCGAGATCGAGGCTTTTTAGCCAAGGGTCATGCCAATCCAAGTTTTCTTCATTTTTAAATTCGCTGAGCATCCAATATTTGCTGGCCCAGTCCACACGACCTAA
Organism: uncultured Nitrospinaceae bacterium; assembly: GCA_938073925.1. Taxonomy (GTDB): domain Bacteria; phylum Nitrospinota; class Nitrospinia; order Nitrospinales; family VA-1; genus UBA8687. Next base: position 73 of record CALJGH010000078.1, on the reverse strand, counting down.
TACGGCTTCAGGTCCTTTTGGCAGATCGGTCAATACCGACTCCCAATTTTCAAGTATCCAGTCTGTTTCTTGA
>CALJGH010000077.1 GCA_938073925.1 uncultured Nitrospinaceae bacterium | reverse complement strand
AACAGACTCGGGGGTGGCGAGATTTTCAGAAATCTGCCAGCCCTTTTTCTGAATAAAATTAGCCATTGGATTTAGTGATCAACCCAGTCATCAATAGCTTGTAAGTATTCAGGCAATCCTTTTTGAATTGGCAGGGAAATAATTTCCGGAATATCGTAACTATGATTCTGTTTCACCCATCGCTCAAGGGTTTCATAACGATCTTGCCGGGTTTTGACGATCAACAGAATTTCATCGTCGACATGAATCTTCCCCTCCCATTGATAAGTCGACTGGATGCCTGGAACTGTATTGACGCAGAAGGCTAACTTTTCTTCTACCAGTCCTCGGCTCAACTTATCTGCTTCCTCCTTGGACCCGGCGGTAATATAGATAATGCAATGCTCATTCATGCGAACTCCCTTCGTTAAAGCACAAATTTTAACAAGTAAAATCCTAACACGAGCAAAACAAAAAACACGATAGTGAACAAATTGAAGTACTTTTCAATCAATACCTTGATGGGCGGTCCAAATTTATAGATTAGGAATCCTACAAGAAAAAATCGTGCAGAGCGGCTGATCGCCGAAGCCGCAACAAAAGTTGGAAAATCGATTTTAAATGTCCCGGCGGCAAGAGTGAATATTTTATAAGGTAGCGGGGTGAAACCCGCTGCGGCTACTGCCCAACCTTGGTGTTCGTTGTAGAGTCCGCCTATTTTATCGAACGTTTCCTGTAAATGATAGAAGTTCACAATACGCTGACCGACAAGATCCATAAATTGGTAGCCGATAAAATATCCAAACATTCCGCCGAGCACCGATGCAATGGAACAAAAAAGAGAGAACCGCATCCACAATGCAGGAACAGCAACGGTCATGGCGATCAACAAGATATCAGGAGGGATAGGGAAAAACGATGACTCTACAAAAGAGATGACGCAAAGAGCAGGCAGAGCATAAGGAGTTGCCGCCCAGTGCAAGACCCAGTCGTCGGCAGATCTGAATAATTTCATGTAAAGAGTTTTGGAGTAAAGGTTAAAGAAGGTTTAGAGGATCAACATCTATGGATAATTTTATTTTTCCGAAGACTTTGGGTTCGTTTAGCTCAGGACATTTTAGCAAAATGTTTTGTAATTGTTTCATATTTCCACTACGCAATATAAGGTGCCAGCGAAATTTATTTTGTATCCGGTAAAGTGCCGCCTTAGAAGGTCCAATCAATTCCACCGATTTTTCTCTGGAAACTAAACGCGAAAGAGATTGCCGGAGTTTCCCTATAGCATTTTGGCCCTGTGTTTCATTTTCGCAAACAACTTCTAAAGCAATTATTCTGGTATAGGGTGGGTAGTTCAATCGTTTTCGGAGTTTCAGCTCTTTATCGTGAAAAGCATTAACATCGTGTTCCATAACAAACTCAAACATATAGTGATCGGGATTATTAGTCTGGATGAATACTTTCCCCGGCACTTTGCCGCGCCCTGCCCTGCCTGCGACTTGCGTCATTAATTGAAATGCTCTTTCGCAAGAGCGGAAGTCGGGTATATTCAGAGCAACATCAGCCGCCACCACCCCTACCAATGTGACATTGGGGAAGTCGTGGCCTTTGGTAATCATTTGTGTGCCAATGAGAATATCAATCTCTCCTGAGTGCATATCTCGATGCATATTGGCAAATGCCGATTTGCTTTGTGTTGTATCTCTATCAAGACGGGTGACCTTTGCCTTGGGAAACAATTTCATTGTTTCCTCTTCCAACTTTTGAGTGCCAAACCCACTAAAGCGAATAACTTCGCTCTGGCATTCAATGCAATGCCCTGGCATACGGGTTGAAAAATTGCAGTAATGGCAGAGTAGACGGTCCTCACTTCCATGAAACGTCAAAGTGACGCTGCAATGATTACATTCAACAACGTATCCACAGTCGGGGCAATAAACAAATCGCGCGGTCCCACGCCTATTGAGGAACAGAAAAATCTGTTCTTTCCTTGAAAGTCGGTCGCGAATTGCGGCAATGAGTTGGCCTGAAAGGATGGAAAAGTTTTTAAACTCTTTTCGCTCTCTTCTCATATCGACCAAGCTGACAATTGGGAGCATACGGTCGCCCACCCGCTTTTCGAGAGAGAGATATTTATATTTATCAAGTTGAGTGTTGTGGATCGATTCCAAAGAAGGGGTAGCCGAACCCAGAAGAACCACAGCATTTTGTGATCGGGCGCGTATCACGGCTGTATCACGTGCATGATAACGGGGTGTGGAATCTTGCTTATAAGAACCGTCGTGCTCTTCATCAATGACAACGATTCCTAAATTTTCGAACGGTGCAAAAACAGCAGACCGGGCACCGACAGCAATAGAGACTTGCTTGTCATAGATTTTTTTCCATTCGATAAAACGTTCTTTCTGCGACAGTCCACTGTGGAGTATCGCGACCCGGTCACCAAATCGTTGCCGAAATCGTTCCACTGTCTGCGGTGTCAGGGAAATTTCTGGAACCATCATGATCGCAGTTTTGCCCTGCTCAAGAACTTGTTGGATACAGCGGATATATATCTCTGTTTTCCCGCTCCCTGTAACACCATGCAGGAGAAAAGTTTGAAACTTCGAATCTCGAATAGCCCCATGAAGTTCCACAAATACTTTTTTTTGTTCCGGCGTGAATTTCAGCGAAGGCCCGATAGGCTGATTTGATGTGTCGACATGCGATGTTCTTTCGACTTTCTTCGAAAAGGTTTCAACGAGCCCTTTATCTTTTAAACTCCTAAGAGCCGCAGCACTTCCGTTGATCTGAATTTCTAAATCTATCGTGCCTATCTCCCCTTTTATCAACTGGTCATAAACCTGTTTCTGTTTGGGACTGCGCTTTAGCAGTTGTTCTATTTCCTCGAGCTTCGGCAAATCTGGTTTCAGACGCGCGGTTTTAAGAAACTGATAACCGATCGTGCTTTTATGAATAGCTTCAGTGGACGTGAGCAATCCGTCCTGTTTTAAGCTCGCTAAGGAATGGGCGCTGAATTTTTTGCCCAGTCCTTTCTGGCATTGTTTGGAAGTGGCTTTGGGATGCTCGCCAATAAAATGTAAAAGGAGGGTGGCTGGTTTGGAAAAAGAACCATTCAATAGAGCATCGGCCCCCATTTCTGTCAGTGAAAACTCTTCACGACTTTCATCATCGTATCCAGCAGGGAGGGCGGCGCGAATTGCTTCCCCCCAGGCACATTGGTAATAACCGCTCATCCATTTTGTCAGAGCTAAAATTTCTTCGCCGACCACCGGTTTTGTATCCGGCAAATCGTTAATGGATTTCAGTTTAATATCCTTGTCCCATTTCGAGGTGAAAGCCACGACATAACCGGTGATTCTGCGTCTTCCAAAAGGAACAAACACACGCATGCCTACCTGAACTTTTCCAGTAAACTGAGGAGGAATTTTATAGGTAAAAACCTCTTTTATCGGCAGATTGAATGCCACCTCTGCATAAGGTTTTTCGAGGAAAGATTTCACATTAAATTCTTTAAGAAAGCGTTAGAATAGCTTTTCAGATTGTACAAGGCATAGAAGCTTTGAGCAATAGAATAGCCTTTAACCATTAAGGTAGAGGTTCTCCGCCACTCGGCTTGGTGCCAATGAACAAATTTTTTTTAACTATTAGAAACCGTTGAAAGCGGGATAAAGCCAATTAAAATTACCTGCGGAGGTTCTCCGCTTGACACCTCATATGTTTTCCTCTAATCTCATTTTCTTCGTAAATAATTTCGGGTAATTCCTGTTTCTAAAAGAGGTGAATATATGAAAGTTGGAGATAAAATCAAATTTGATTTTGCGGGAAAGAAAAAAGAAGCTGTCGTCGACAAACTTTTTGCTAACAGCGTTTATCTGAAAGTAGACTTTGACAAAGACAAGCAGAAAACTGTCAAGCGCAAACTCAGTCAGGTTGATGGCGGAAAATCGAAGAAAAAATAGCCCATAGCCCACTGCGTGATTACTGATTTTAGCAAATTAAAATAATAGACTGAGCAATTATTTTCAACAATTCTATAAGCGTAGAATTATTGTATCGCTCAAAAAAGAATAGACCTTTTGCCTGCGACGCTAGTCGCTATCGTCAAAAATGCCTTTGGCTAGACTTTTGCGGGCGGTGCGGGCTTCCTGATCGGCTCGAGTAATACCGCCATCGTAGTCATTATAATCCACAAAATTAAGAACCGGTTCCATCTCCGGGTGACGGTCTAGATAAAGTCGCGACATCATTTGCGTGGTACGCCGGTATTTCGGGTGTCCGGCTTTTTGGGTTCGCAGTTCGGCAAAGTGACCCAACTCTCGCAAATTCATCCCCATATTCCAACGGATAAAATGATTGAACAATGTTGCGTATTGCGACTCTTGCTCAAATCCCGCGCGTTTCAAGTCACGGTGCAGCGACTCCGTTCGCTCAAAACATTCCTGAACTTTTTCTGTCATGCCTACTTCTGCTATTTCTTCTGGCAGGGAGTATCCCAACTCAATCCCTAGGTTCTGCCTTTGCTGAGTGAGCATTCGATGGCGTTGCAAATCGCGGTACTCGGCGAACCCAGCGAGGATATCGTACTGGATAGGATAACCGTATTCCAAAGCTCGACCGGGCCTGTCGCGCTTACTCTTTCGCGAGCCAATATAAGCAGTAAAAATTTGTTTTTTCTTTTCATCCGGCAATTGTCGGATCACACTTCTTATCTGCTGAGTGGAGTGCTGCACATAAGGAAAAACCATATTAGCCAGTAAATTGATATGCTGGCTTTCTGCCTCATCTTCCAACAAAACCACTTCCGCCGCAGTTTCTATGGGTAGCGAATCAAATATTTCTTTGCAAAGCCCGCGCATAGCCTGATGGTTTTCTGCGTTGTAGGTATTTTTGTCAGCGCGTTTGATAAAAGTAGGAATTTGTGTGTTCAGCGCTTTTCGAATCGACTCCGCGAGCTGGTGGGCTTCGGATAAATCGTTCGTCATTAATTTGCTTATCAAGCCTGAATAAAATCTACCATTACCCACTAACCCGACATTTGCCTGAGTGCAAGCTGGAAGAATGCAACGGATGATATCGCATGTGGCACTACGGATGGTGAAGTTATAGGCAAGTCGATGCGCTTTGATTTCATTATCGTCTTGCAACTTTGACAACCCGGCTTTTTGAATTTGCTCATCACGCTCCACTTCAATCTCAAACGCTTCTTTCGTCAAACGTTTACGAAACAAGTCTTGCATAGGCTCGACCATTTCTGCATACGTTTCGAAGAGGAAATCCATATTAGCGGTAAACTTCTCACCCATCTCCGACTCACGAATATTATCTGGGCAAATGTATCTCCAGCGGCCATTCTTTTTAACATCGTAAAGAACATAGCGGGTGGACTCTTCAATAGGGGAGCCGCCAATTCGGCAGTCTTCTATGACCTTGGTCATCAGGTTAGAAATTTCTTCAATGCATAAAGGGGCCACTGCCAGCTCCGCCACCGATTCATCGCCATACTTATTAACCACCCGGTCGACCATCTGCGATCCTTTAACATCATTGGGCGTGCCATCCGGATTCAAAAATTCGCGCACGATGGTCTCTTTGAATCCTGTTGGAGCGCGACTGTAACGAGCAAGTGCACCGCCAATCACTTCTGGATTCAAATTTTCAAGCGTGAACACACTCGCGTCAACATCAGAAAGGTAGGGCTTTAACAGCTCCCTCTCTTGATCGGTCAGTTCATCAGAGCGTTTTGGTTTATCTGTCATTATTTTTAATCAATAAATTGTTTTGAGTCTTTGGCGCAACGAAAACCTGTGTCATTGAAACGCACATCCGGTAGACTCCATCTACGAAACGCACTGCGAAGTGAATCGGGGAAATTGATCCAGGACCCCCCACGAAGAACCTTAAATTTTCCATTTGCAGGTCCTTTGGGGTATTTTTTTGTGCCGACACTATAATAGGTACGCATATACCAATCGTCTACCCATTCCCAAACATTGCCCGCCGTATCGTGCAGCCCATAAATAGAAACACCTCTGGGATAACTGCCAACACTAGTCATCGTTGCAATGCCTTTCCATTTTCTGTTATAAGTAGCCCGTCCCTTATGAGACCCTTTCCCCCATGGATAAATGTTCCCTCTTGGTCCTCGCGCGGCTTTTTCCCATTCTGCTTCTGAAGGTAAGCGTTTGCCTTTCCACTTACAATAAGCAACCGCATCATACC
>CALJGH010000076.1 GCA_938073925.1 uncultured Nitrospinaceae bacterium | reverse complement strand
AGGGCTCCATCTATTTCGTCATTTTGCAATAACTCCTGACCGTTTTTCGGAGTCACACTACCCCCATACAAGATAGTCAAAGGCTTTGTTTCATTCCCTTGATATTTTCTTGCCACAATTTTACGAATCAAACCATGTATTTCGGCTGCCTGATCAATAGTAGCATTTTCTCCTGTCCCTATTGCCCAGACCGGCTCGTAAGCGATAACAATATTCTCCAGTTGCTGATTATCCAGGCCATCAAGTGCCTTATTTACTTGAGATTCGATTATATTGTGAGTTTCGCCAGCCTTTCTCTGCTCTCCGGTTTCGCCAACACAAAGAATTGCCAAAATATCGTTCTCTAGGGCACCCAAAACCTTTTTATTGATCAACTCGTCCGTTTCACCAAACAGCTGTCTTCTTTCGGAGTGACCCAAGATGGCATATTTGCACCCGGCATCTTTGATCATGTCAGGAGAAACTTCTCCGGTATAAGCTCCATTCTTTTCAAAATAAAAATTCTGGCTGGCCAATTCAACCTTCGAGCCGGATAAAACCTTATTCACACTATGGAGCGAGGTAAATGAAGGGGCCAGTATCACCCTGACACCTGTGTTTTGCTCAAGGAACTCCTTAACTCCAAGAGCCAGCTCTGCGGCTTCTGCCGTCAGCAGGTTCATTTTCCAGTTTCCCACAATAAGAGGTATTGTCATTAAGGTTCCTCTTCAGATATCAGGAAATATGCATCAGGACAAAATGTTTGTAAATTCCGTCAGCAAACTTTCTTACTGACAATAAACTTCAGAAGGTCTTTAACACGGTTGGAATATCCCCACTCATTATCGTACCAAGCTAAAACCTTTACCATCTTGCCTTTCATCACCGTGGTAGAAAGACCATCGACAATAGCCGAATAAGGGTCGCCATTATAATCTATAGAAACCAGAGGCTTCTCTTCAACCCTGAGAATCTTATTCAATCGACCCTCACTGGCTTTTCGGAAAACAGAATTCACTTCTTCTACCGAAGTTGTCTTTTCAACTTCCACAACTAGATCAATTAAGGAAACATTGGGAGTCGGAACGCGGATGGACATGCCATCCAAACGCCCTTCAATTTCGGGAAGCACCAAAGACAAGGCTCTGGCAGCACCTGTAGTCGTGGGAATCATGGACATATTAGCAGCCCGAGCTCTACGAAGATCAGAATGTGGTAAATCCAGTATCCTTTGATCATTTGTATACGAATGAATCGTAGTCATCAATCCTTTTTGGATAACAAAGCTATCATGCAATACTTTCACAACCGGTGCTAAACAATTGGTGGTGCAGGAGGCGTTGGAAATAATTTGATGTTCTTCAGGAAGGTAAGCTTGTTGATTCACACCCAAGACGACCGTAACATCGGGATTCTTCGCAGGAGCAGAAATAATCACCTTTTTTGCTCCAGCATCAAGATGCTGTTTTGCGGCTTCTCTCTTCGTAAAAAATCCGGTTGATTCAATGACAATATCAACGCCTAATTCTTTCCAAGGTAAGTTGGATGGCTCTCGCTCAGACAGGATTTTAACGGATTTTCTGTCAATGGAAATTGTATCCGAATCTGAAGTCACCTCTTGTGGCAAAACCCCTTGAACAGAGTCATATTTTAATAAATGCGCCAAAGTTGCAGGATCTGTTAAATCATTGATCGCAGCAACTTCAATATCGTTGCACTCAGAATCTTTTATGATGTTCTTGAGAACCGCTCGCCCAATTCTCCCAAAACCATTTATAGCAACCTTCATAGACATATTTAGTTGGCACCCTTTCACAACAAAAATTAAAGTTTAAACAGGCAGGAAAATCAAAGCTTTCAGACAAAATCAGGAGCAGAAAAAATTAACCTGGGGTTTTAACTACTTAGATCGCGAGTATGCAAAATTTATAATTTCAAGTCAATATAAACCTGAGTGCGTCGAATCTTGGTAGAGGGGGGTTATTCTTGCGCTGGCACCAAGTTTTTCCGGGAAAGACTTCGGGATTCTGCCGCTGTGAGATGAGCAAATAAAATATGATCCATCTCATCGCTGATCTCCAAACTGCTTTCGACTTTACCAACAAGCACTTTAAATTCTTTAATCAACAGACCTTCTTCTTTGATCGACGACTCCAATTCGGCTTCAATACGCTTCACCTCATCTAAAAGCTTTTTACCCGCTTCTTCCAAAATGCGGATTTTCTTCTGCGCTCCATCTTTTTTAACAAGAATCTCACCACGGGCATTCGTCAGTTCCGCCCTAAGCTTTTCAATAGAAAACAATTCACTATCCAAGCGCTTAAAACTTTTATCGAGATTGTCTAAATAACTCCTGCGTCGTTGGATAAGAAGTTCTCGTGAACCCTCCTGATCCTCGCGATTTATTTCTACAGACTCTTCGCCTCCCGCTACACTACCTTTCAACAACTCTTCATATTGTGCCTTTATAGAACTTTCTTCTGAATACAAGTTACCCACATTACTAGAAATTTTATCTATGTTTTGATCATAGATATCTATATTTCGTAAAAGAGTTTCAAGGTTTTCCACATTCCCATTAACTTCCTTACCAATGGCACTTAATTTCTCTTCTAAAGAATTACGAAACTTATCTTTATAATCGAGAACATTTTTGAAGGTTTCCACTACACGCGAATATTCGTGCGCACTGGAATTGCCACGTTCTCGTATCGTTAAATTTTCCTGTGTTATTTCAGAATAGTTAACGGATTCTTCCATAGTTACAACCATCTCAAGTTATTAGCAATATAACGCTTTTAAAGTATACAATAGATTCTATCGGAAAATAATCAAAAAAACACGCAAAACTTACATATTTTCAATGGGTTATATTTATACAATAGTGACCCTTTTCAAGGCCGGGCCGTTTCTATAATTTGCTTCATCTTCTTAACGGCTTCTTCCATGCCCATATAAACCGATTGAGCCACTAAAAAATGACCAATATTAAGCTCCTCTATTTCCGGAATTGCGGCGATAGCCTTAACATTGTCAAAATTCAGACCATGGCCGGCAAACACCCGCAATCCTAATTTGACAGCCTGCTTTGCCGCTTCTTGAATACGTACCAATTCCTCTTCCACCTTTCCCGAATCAGTTAATTCTGAATAAGCCCCTGTATTAATTTCAATGCTATCTGCCGCGACTTTTTGTGAAGCTTCGATCTGTCCCATATCAGGATCGACAAACAGGCTGAACAATATTCCTTGTTTCTTAATCTGTTTTTGGATATCCGTTAGTTCTTGGACTTGAGAACAAACATCAAGACCACCTTCCGTTGTTATCTCCTGCCTCTTTTCGGGGACCAAAGAAATCTGATAAGGCTTCAATTCCAATGCAAGTTCAACCATTTCTTTTATGGCGGCCATTTCGAGGTTTAGTTTGGTCTTTATATTTTTATGAATAATGCGTACATCTTCATCCTGGATATGCCGTCGGTCTTCTCTTAGATGAACGGTTATGCCCTCTACTCCTATTTTTTCTGCCAACAATGCGGCTTTTAACGGATCTGGCTCATTCGTTTTTCGAGCCTCTCGAATTGTTGCAACATGATCAACATTGACAAATAAACGCGTCACAAACTTTCTCCTTTAATGATAGCCTCTGCTACTCTCACAGCGTTTCGAGTAGATTTAACATCGTGCGTTCGTATAATTGATGCTCCCTTTGCAACTCCCATCACGGTGGCTGCAAGAGACCCCTCTAATCTTTCTTCAGGAGGTAAATTCAAGATATCACCGATAAAAGATTTTCTGGAAACTCCTAAAAGAATCGGCCTTTTAAGTTCTAGAAATGTTTCAAGGTTTCTCAATATTTCAAGATTGTGCATTTTAGTTTTACCAAACCCTATTCCCGGATCAATTGCGATTTGATCTGGATAAATTTCAGCCGTTTCGGCAATCTTTATGCTCACTACCAAAAATTCACAAATTTCATTCAAAACATTTCTATAGCTAGGATTCTTTTGCATGGTCAAAGGAGTTCCCTGCATATGCATTAAGATCACTCCCGCCCCCGTCCGGGCTATAACTTTAGCCATTTCGGGGAATTTTTGAAGTCCGGTTATATCATTTATAATTTTTGCCCCTGCCTGCAAAGCCTCTTCAGCGACAACTGGTTTATAAGTATCGACAGAAACCGGAACATCAAAATTTTTCACCAGCAACGAAATCACCGGAATTAATTTATCTAGCTCCTCCTGATCTGAAATAGGTTTGGATCCTGGACGAGAACTCTCGGCACCTGCATCCAGGAAATCGGCTCCTTCATCCATCATTTTTTCAGCCAATATCATAGCTTCATCGACCGAAGAACATTTCTCATAAAATGAATCCGAAGAAACATTTATTATTCCCATAAATCGGGTTTTATCGCAATTTTCAGAAAAAGAAAACCGTTTCATAACACTCAAAAATAAAATTAAAAATTGGAGAGAACTTTTATAGGAAAAGATTTTATATCAAAAAAAAACTCCACTTACCGGTCAAACGGGTAAGTGGAGTTTTCTATCTACAAATTCTGCTGTCGATCAGGCTGGAGTTGGGTCCGGCATCCCTCCACCCATTAGGCCTTCTTCAGCCTCTGATTCTAATTTATTTTTATCGACAGGGAGTTTATCTGGCTTTATATCCTGAGTCGTTCCGGAATCTTCATCATCAGAAATATCCTTACCCGAAATAATATCTTTGATATCTTGTCCATCTAAGGTTTCACGTTCTAAAAGAGCTTGAGCCATTTTTTCCAGTACATCGCGATTATTTTTTAGCAAATCTGTTGCCCGGGTATATCCATCCATAACCAAAGTTTTAACCTCTTGATCTATCAGCTTGGCTGTTTGATCACTGAAATTCTTTTGGCTGGACATATCTTTTCCAAGAAAAACTTGTTCTTCTTTGGCTCCATAAGTGAGAGGTCCCATTTTGTCACTCATTCCCCACTCACAAACCATTTTACGAGCCATCTCCGTGGCACGCTCAATATCATTTCCTGCACCTGTGGTCATTTCTCCCAAACAGATTTCTTCTGCACACCGTCCCCCCATCAAAATAGCAAGGCTACTAAAGAGATAGTTTCTCTGATAAGTATGCTGTTCATCCATCGGAAGCTGCATGGTTACACCTAATGCCCTTCCCCGAGGAATAATAGTTACTTTATGTATGGGATCTGTTCCTGGTAATAAAGCAGCAACCAGGGCATGGCCTGATTCATGATAGGCAGTATTTTTTTTCTCTTTATCAGAAATTACCATACTTCGCCTTTCAACACCCATCATTACCTTATCTTTGGCTTCCTCAAAGTCAACCATAGCTACAGCTTTTTTATCATCCCTTGCTGCAAGTAAAGCGGCTTCATTGACAAGGTTCGCAAGATCAGCACCGGTAAATCCTGGTGTGCCTCTAGCAATTACTTTTAAATCGACTTCATCTGTTAGTGGAACAGTAGAGGTATGTACTTTCAAAATACCTACTCGGCCTTTTACATCGGGGCGACCAACGGTAACCTGTCGATCAAAACGTCCCGGTCTCAACAATGCAGGGTCTAACACATCTGGACGGTTGGTGGAAGCGAGCAAAATAACGCCTTCATTATTTTCAAATCCATCCATCTCAACTAGAAGTTGGTTCAAAGTTTGCTCTCTTTCGTCATGACCACCTCCTAAACCAGCTCCCCGATGTCTTCCTACCGCATCGATTTCATCAATAAAGATTATACAGGGACTATTTTTCTTTCCTTGTTCAAAAAGGTCTCGCACCCTGGATGCACCAACCCCCACAAACATCTCAACAAAATCCGAACCACTGATGCTGAAAAAGGGAACATTTGCTTCGCCTGAAATTGCCCTTGCAAGCAGGGTTTTTCCAGTACCAGGAGGTCCAATCAGTAATACCCCCTTCGGAATTTTGCCACCCAGCTTGCTGAACTTCTGTGGCTCTTTTAAAAATTCAATAATTTCGTGGAGCTCTTCTTTGGCCTCATCAACTCCGGCAACATCCTTAAATGTTGTTTTATTTTTGGTGTCATTAAGTAATCGAGCCTTGCTCTTACCAAAAGACATGGCTTTACCGCCTCCCGCTTGCATCTGTCTCATAAAGAATATCCAGATCCCCAATAACAACAGCATGGGAAACCAGGAGATCAGGATGCTCATATACCAGCTTGTCTGTTCAGGCGCCACCACGACAATACGAACACTTTTCTGACGAAGGGATTTAATTAAATCAGGGTCTTTAGGTGGAGCAGTTGTCTGAAATGCTTTGCCATCAACATATTTACCACTAATATTATCACCGCTTATAACAACTTCGTTAACCTGACCTTGCTCAACCTGATCCATAAAATCACTAAAAACAACTTCAGATTGTGGCGTTAACGGTTGGTTAAACATATTAAATAAGGCAATAAGAACAATACCTATAACCAGCCAAAGCGCTAGATTTTTATAAAATTGATTCAAGACTTTCTCCTTAAAACGCTGAAATACAGTACTCTGATTTAATCTATCCTACCACAACTATTGACTTAAGCTTTAATATTTAATGGACTTGTCACCTTCGATAAAAAGTACCTTTTTTGTCTTCTCGGTAACTCTGTAAAGATGGGAAATTCTTTGTCCATACACCCAGATAATATCGTCATCGGCATTTGTCAATATAGGAATTTGAGACCTCATACTCTTTGGGACTTTTTGATCAATAAAAAATGATTTCAGCTTTTTATTGCCCTTCATACCTAGGGGACAAAATCGATCCCCTGCACGGAAAAATCGTGCATGGATGCCAAAACCCGTTTTTCCAAAATCAAAAAATGCTTGTCTTCCAGTATCTAATGAAAATAAATCCTTTTTATCCACAAAAATTTGCGTTTCCACCTTTCGAATATACCCTTCTAGCAATTTAGTAGTACCAGGAATTGCAATAGGAGTCACAAGCGGTTCATTTCCACAAATATCGTCAACTATTTTTGCAAACAATATAGACCCATAACTACAGGTAACGGTCACTCCTCGTGGAATATTAAGAACTTTCCCGGCTTTGGGTGAATTAAAAAGGTTGATGATTTGTTGAACGTGATAAGCCGTGATCGCCTGCATATCTCCCGTGATACGACAAAAGATCTCTCGCACTAGTCTTTGCCTCAATGCCATCGGATAGGATTGGAAATCATCAATACTCCACACGATATTTTTTTCGTTACTCTCGCCGATTTTTTTATTAAAAATATCCCTTGTCATCTGAGATAAAAAAGAATCCTCCTCACTAACAATTCCCGACATTTGCTGAAGGCATTTCTTTATACCAGGGTTATAAGTCTCGAGATGTGGGATCAGCTCGTGCCGAATTCTGTTGCGAAGATACTTTTTATCCAAATTTGACGAATCATCTCGAAAAGAAATATCATTTTCTTTGAGATAGATATCCAAATCTTTTCTGTGAATTCCCCAAAAAGGTCGAATAACATAGCCTCTCACCTTAGGGATTCCGGCCAACCCTCTCAATCCAGTCCCTCTGATAATATTCATCAGAATAGTTTCAACCTGATCGTCTGCAGAATGCCCTAAAGCAACTTTGTTGCCTCTAACAGCCTTTAAGGTTTCCTCAAAAAATTGATAGCGAATCATTCTGGCTGCATCTTGAAAAGATGTCTTAAACTGAAGACGTTCAATCCCAACATCGACTTTCTTGAGATAAAAAGGTAGCTTTAATTTCTTTGCAACACTTTCTACAAAATCAGCGTCGGCATCGGAATCTTTTCCTCTAGCCATATGATCAATATGAACAACGATCAAACCATAATTTTGAGTTCTGGAAAACCAATGGAGAACGTGAAGGAGAGCAATAGAGTCAGCACCACCAGAAACACCGACCAAGACTTTATCGCCTGGTGTAATCAAACCTTCTAAAACTTTGCCAATATTTTTCAGAAAAGAGGTCATAACCCATCCGTTAACTACAAATCAGATTTTTGGCGATGAATAATAGGAGGGGAAAACAGAATCAGACGATTATTATTTAGAGCCTGTCCATCAACTTTTGTTTGCGTTTTTGATATTCAGCTTCTGTAATCTTTTCATCAGAACGCAGTTCTTTAATACGCTGCAATTTACGCTCCAAGCTCTGGAGAGGAGAACCGTTTTGGCTAGGCTTTTGCTGCTTTGATTTCTCAACCGATCTATACATTTCCTCCCATTTATCCTGCATTCGACTTTTCTTTGCGCTGTTCCGGGATATGAGTTTTTTCCTCGAAGAGCTATTCCGTTTCACAGAAACATCATTATTACGACGCTCACTCTTCAAGGTAAGCAAACTCGAACTTATATTTTTTTTGGCATCTTCAAACAGTGAAATTTCAACAAATGCCGATTTTCTCAACTCGCTCATCCATTCATCGTAAGCCGTTTTTTGTTTTTTGTTTGAAAGAATGAACTCAATCTTATTCTTAACATCTTTCAAAGGAAGTGTCCGTCCAGCCAAAATTTCCTCAACCTTGATTATATGATAGCCATACTCTGTTTCAACAATATCACTTATCGCCCCGTCCTTCAGACTATAAACTGCTTTTTCGAACTCAGGAACCATCTTGCCCTTTTCAACAAAACCAACATCGCCCCCTTCACTGGCAGAGATATCTTCTGAATACTCTTTTGCAGCATCAGCAAAATCCTTCCCTCTCTTTACTTCACCAAGGATTTCTTTGGCTTGAAAAAACTTCTCTTTCTTTTTATCTACAGACAATCCTTTTTCAGTAAGAATAAGAATATGCCTTACCCGAGCCTTGCCTGGTTCCCAAAAATCTTTCTGATTGTTATGATAATATTTCGCGATTTTTCTTTCACTAACACTCACACGACTCCCCAACTCATATCGAATTACCTTTGAGACAAGAATCTGATCGCGAATATGGTTTTTATAGGTTTCCAAAGACCTGCCTTCCGATATCAACATTGAGGCCAACTGCCCTTCCTCCAAACCATTCTTCTTTTCTATGTCCTTTACAGCAGCATCCACAGCAGAATCATCTACCGCCAGCCCCCTTTTTTTTCCTTCCTGAAGCTGAAGTTTTTCCTCTACAATCGTATTCAGAGCTTCATTTAAAACTTCTTTCTCATCACGGCCTTTAAAATCGCCTCTATATTTTTGTCTAAGAAGCTCCACTTTTTCATTGACAGAACTTAAAGTAATAATTTCGCTATTCACCTTTGCAACAACACGATCAAACACTTTAGCTACTGCGTTATCGGACATAGAAAGTGCCAGACACAAAGGGATTGCAAAAAAGGCCTGATTAATTAATTTTTTCAAGAGACTCATATTCAATTTCTATTTCAGCATTTTGTTTAAGCTTTAAAAACCATTTTTTAAATGCTTGGTCTTGAAGATACTCGAGAAGGATTTTTTCCACTCGACTCTTAGATTCTTCAAAATCCATTTTTCTTTCTTCGATTTTATCCACCACTTTGAGCAAATGGAAACCGTAAGGCGTCTTAATAATATCACTGACCTTATTGATCTTTAATTTAAAAACATCATCAAACTCTTCCGGCATCTGCCCAGCTTCAAAGTATCCCAAATCCCCGCCTTGGGCTCCTTCGGGACCTAAAGAATACTCCATCGCAAGAGCCGGGAAGGTTTTCTGTTTGCTTCGCAGTTCTTTTTGTATTTCTCTAATTTCCTCTTCAGACTCGACCATAATGTGAAGAGCTTTCACCTGTTGCTTCTTATGAAACTCATTATGATTCTTATCGTAATAATCGCGTAATTCCTTATCACTTAATGACACTTTACTATTCACTTGTTGATGAATCAATTCATTTGTCAGGAGTTTCTTTTCTATTGATTTCTCCCAATCTGCAATTAAAATACCCTCCAAGTCTAATGTTTTCTCAAATGCACCCTCAAGGTATCCTTCCCTCGCCTTTCTTAAGTTACTTTCCAGAACATTCTGCTCAATACTAATATTTTCTTTAGCTATTTCTTGTGCGATCAAAGTATTTCTAATTATTTCATTCAGCCCTCTTGTTTTAATCCAAACCAGTTCTTCCGTTTTTAGTTCCTCAAAGTTTTGAACTCTAAAAATTTTTTTTTGCGTTTTCAAGACCTTATCGAATTGTTTTGCAGTAATTTTTTCACCATTGACTGTCAAAACAACCTGATCACTCCCTATCGCCTCCATTCGAGAATTATTATCAAAGCAAGAGTTTAAAAGGAAAATCACTGACA
>CALJGH010000075.1 GCA_938073925.1 uncultured Nitrospinaceae bacterium | reverse complement strand
TTTTATGCAACCGCTATTGTCCTGTTTTTCCAACAACATTAGGTCGCAGAACTTGATCCCCGCTTCAACTGAACTTATCAACTGAGGGTTGATTTTAAATCCTCTTTTTTTCAAATGCTGGATAATTGTAAGAATTTTTTAAAACTCGATTCCGGCCTTGTTGTAATCATTGTCCAGAACATATTGCAAAGCTTTCATCATCGCAATTTCTTTATTTCCCCTGAAATGAGGGTGAGGGGCCGAACCTTTAAAATAACGATTTTCCAATTCGATCAATAATGCCCAGGCATTTTGGCGGGTTTTGTGTTGCGATAGCGGGTGTTCAGAAGGAAGGTTTTTATTTTTAGGATTGATCTGTTCCGAAATATAAAACCAAGCCAGAGTTTTTAAGGCTAACGGCAAAGAAGATGCTTTTTTAAGAATTGCACGTTCAATATGATCCAACCCCACCTGCCTCAGGTCTTTAGCGCCTTGCATTATAAAATTACTGATGCCGCCGAGCCGACTGTTTCCATACCGATACATTCCTAATCCAAAATATCCATCTACTAGATTGGGATTAAGAAGCAAAGCTTTTTCGAGATGGTTGTCTGCCTGAAAACCATTTACAAGAGCCTGAAAAAGGTTTCCCTGGCCGTATTCAAAAATCCCAATATATCCTTCTGCAGCTCCCAAAAAGAGATCAGCCTCGGCTTCCTGTTCTATTGATTTAGAATCATCGTCTAGAACCTCATGCGCCAAATCTTTTACCCGGTTGCTGTAGAGTATAAAATTCGCAGCAATCTTGGTATCCTGATATTTACTGGTGAAAGCCAGCGCATGCGTCAATTCACCCAACAAACCCGTATAATTAAAATAGTACTTCATCAATTCAACACGGTTTTCTGTCGAAGGAGTTGCAGATTCCAGCCGATTGATTTCCCCCTGAAAACGCTCGAACCATTCGTCAAAATGGTAGTACATGGAATCTTCCAAAGCCAGAGGTGCCATTTCATCGGCGGTCAGCTTATCGATATCGGAAGACAAAGGCCGACCCGAAACTTCGGCACTCACCAGCAAGACGAAAGCGAAACAAAAGATTGTGAAGTTGGTTTTCATATTTATAGAATTATGAAGTTTTAGCAGAACGAGCCAAAAGCTGGCGGATATAACCGACCCGTTGAAAATCTTCCATTTTCATAAATAACTTCTCCGCTCTTTTTAAATGATAAACAGCCTTATCGGGTTCGGGAATACTTTCACGATACAAATTGCCCAGCATCATATGCCCATCCGCAAAATCAGGTTTTATTCTTATCACATCACGAAAAGCTGAGCATGCTTCCTCATGCAACTTAGCGTCAAGAAGAGACAATCCTAGATAAAACTGCACCTGAACCGAATCGGGTTTCAAAGCCACGGCATTTTTTAAATAAGCTACAGCTTCTTCATACTGGGAGTTGATGCGACTGGCAATTCCCAGATAAAAATAGACATTCGAATCTTTAGGACAAACCTTCTCAGCGCGATTCAAAACTTCAATGGCTTCTTTAGTATCACCTTGTTTGATATAAGAAGCACCCAAAGCCGTATACGCATGAATAAATTCAGGATTCAGGTCTATGGATTTTTTAAAAACCCAAACCGCTTTATGCAAAGCGTCAATACCATTTTCTTCCATACAACCATAAGCGACACCCATATTGTAGTATGCATCGAGAAAGTCGGGCTTGAACCCACGCGCCATTTGATAGGCATCGACAGCAGCTTGATACCAGGTCAGGTTTTGCAACCGTAACCCCTCCTTCAACCACTCCTCTGCGGCTTTATTTTTTTCCTGAACCTCTTCCTTCGGACGATAAAGCTGATGCACTAGGGCGGCTCTTTGAAAATCGTTCTGACGAATATAAAGCTGTTCCGCGATTTCCAAATATTTCACCGCCCGCTTGGGATTCCGCAATTTTTTAATATGCAATACACCGAGCAGATAATGCCCATCGGCAAATTCCGGCCAGACACGCACAGATCTTTTAAAAGCTTGTCGGGCAGCGGCATGACAACCAAACTCTAAATAAGCTTGTCCAATCAAACCACTTATACTCGCATAAACCTTAAGAGGAGCCTCCAGGTTTTCTTCATTCATCTCATAAACATCACGATTCCGACCCAACCGATCAAAAATAAAAGTTAGCCAGTAATCTGCAATGGAAAAATCCGGTGCCATCGGAACAATTTTTTTAAAAGCAGCATAAGATTTTTTTTCCTTCCCCTGCATCCAGTAAGCGGTTCCAAGATCAATATATATTTGTGGATAATTGGGTTTGAGACGAGCTGCTTTGCGGTAGTTTTCAATTTCTTCTTTACGGTTCCCCAAGGCCATATAGACATGGCCCATCAAATGGTATGCTGGATAAGCATTGGGGCTCATACGCAAGACATCGCGAAACACTGCAATAGCCTCGTTATAAAATCCTTGCGCTGTGAGTTTGATACCCTCTTCAAACAATTCCGGGTCTTCCCAAGGGTAGGGCAAAAGGTCTTCGATAACCTGCACCAAACGAGGAACAGAGAGCTCCATACTTTTTATGGCTTCAAAATGCTCAGCCATATCTGGGTTACTGGTTTTCAGTTTTTCGCCCAGCGTTAAAAGAGCAGCACTCGCCTTGCCCTGCTTTATTTTTGTCTTATTCTTTGCCAAACCCAACCTCAAAGGTTTTTTAGAAACACGCTTTATTTAATTATATTGCAAAATATCAAATTATCAGAAACCTTTTCGGCCTGCTCGTGCAGGTGCGTTACCAGAAGAATGGTATGGTGGGTTTTCAGCGACTCGATGAGGGATTCAATAGCCGCTGCAGATTCAGGGTCCAGCGAAGAGGTAGGTTCATCCAACAATAAAACTTCTGGCCCTACAGCAAGCGTTCGAGCTATGGCTAAGCGCTGCTGTTGCCCTACAGAAAGCGTTGTCGCTAAGTTCTTCAACCGGTCTTTTACTTCTTTCCAGAGATTTACTTCCGTCAACACACGTTCTAAAAGGGGCTCGTAATCTTTTTTATCAATCCGGTGTTTTACACCAAACAAAACATTTTCAAAAATACTTTTAGGAAAAACACAAGGCTTTTGAAAAATCATTCCTACTCTTCTTCTTAACTCATAAACATCCACATCCGGGTGATAAATATTTTCGCCCTTCATCAAAACCTGTCCCGCGAGATGAAATTCTGCTATGCGGTCGTTCATCCGGCACAAACTTCGAAGTAAAGTTGATTTTCCGCATCCTGATGGACCGATGATAGCGGTTACCGAATTCTCCTTTACTTCACAACTAAAATCATCAATCACTTTCATTGAACCATAAGTAACCGTCAGGTTTTTGATTTGGATAGCAGGGCTCATAGCTCCGCTTCCATTTTCAATCGGCCTCTTAATATCCACGCCATCACTGTTAGGAAAAATACCAGCGATAAAAGAACCAACCCTGCACCCCATGCCTGAGCAAGAGTTTCAGGGTTAGCCGCTTCCTGCGTCAACACCAGCATATGAGTTTGCAAAGTTGGAACCGGGTCAGAAAAAGATTCGGGCAAACGGATACCCGAAAAGGTAGTGGCGGCAAACATGATCGCTGCGGTCTCTCCAGCCGCACGCGCCAGCCCTAAAAAAACCCCCGTGATGATGCCGTAATAACATTGCGGGACAATAATTGATTTGATTTGCGACCATGGCGACAGGCCGAGGGCCATCCCTGTCTCTTTATACTGATCGGATAAAGCTTCTATGGCTTCGCGAATGCTGACTTGCAGGGTAGGCAAAATCATTACAGCAAGAATCAACGATCCCGTCACCCAGGAAACTCCCGTTTCCAGATACACGCCAAAAAATAAATATCCCACGAGTCCAAATAATATCGTTGGCGTTGCGTTTAGCACCTGCCCTAACTGTCGACAAATCTCTTTGCCCGTTTCTGATTTTAAATATTGTGTTTGGTAAATTACGGAGCCCAAGGCCACCGGTAGACTGATCAGAATCGCTCCCGTCATTAAAATCATCGTCCCCATCAATTGATAAAAAATTCCACCTGCTCGACCAAAATCCTCAGACGTTTCAATTAAAAAACCCGAATGCAGCGCTGGCAATCCTTTAGCAAATACGGTTGCAAGAATAATCAGTAGCAAACTCGAAACCAACAACGTCAGGATAGACAGAAAAAAGACCATGCCTTTTTCGAAAGTCGCAGAGCTCATGAGATGCTTCGTCGCTTGAGAAAACGGTTTCCAAGGAAGTTTATCAAAAGCACCATTATAAATAGCGTTAACCCCAAAGCCATCAATGCACTCCAATGCGTCCCTTCGCCAATAGATTCTGCCGCCTCGCGACCTAGCTTGGAAGGAATCGTTTGCGCCGAAGAAAAAATATTAAACCAGGGGTCGGGAATACGATCAAGACTACCCACAACCAGCATCACGGCAATGGTTTCTCCCATTGCGCGGCCAATGCCAAGCAAAACTGCACCCATAATACCTGGCAACGCTTGTGGCAAAACCACGCCGGTTGCCATTTGCCATTTACTCAATCCCAATCCTAAAGCAATTTCGCGATACTCCGCTGGACCCGCGCGCATCGCATCTTCAGACAAAGTCAAAACCGTAGGTAAAATCATTATCGCAAGCAGACAACCTGCTGTTGCCAGAGTATTTCCATCTAGCAATCCAAAAATATCTTTGATCCAAAGAGAAAGAAAGGAAACACCTAAAAGGCCGTAAACAATTCCGGGAACTCCGGCAAGGAGCTCCAGAACCGCCTTAACACATCGCCTGCTTGTTGAGGTTAAAAATTCGGAAATGAAAATGGCGACAGCCAATGCAAGAGGTAAAACGAGGAGACAGGCTAAAGCAGTGACCAGAGTAGAACCGTAAAGCATCGGCAATGCACCATAAGTTTCTCCTACCCACCAATCCTGCCCCAACCAGAAATCAAAACCGTGCAGTTTTAAAATTGGATAAGATTCAAAAATCAGAAAAAAGAACAGGCCGCCCGCGCAACATAAAAAAATCAAATTCAGACCCGCAAAAACCAACATCACACCATGCGATTCGTTTTTCATAGACCTGGGTTTGTTATGTGAAAGGAATGTAGCCACTTTCTTCAACCACCTGCTGGCCTTCCGGACTTTTTAAATACTCCAGAAATGCTTTAACTTCCCCGTTGGGTTCTCCTGCTGTAATAAAACTCAAATTTCTTACAATGGGGTAATTGCCTTTTCGAATGGTTTCCCGAGTAGGGTTGACAATGTTTTTTTTATCGCGAATCCCAATCGACCTCACTTCATCGTTAACCCAAGCATAAGAAAGCATACCGATAGCAGAATCACTTTGCGCTATTTTTGTCTGCTCTTCGTTATTTGATCCGGTGACCAGAATCGTTCCCGGAGTTTTTGCGGTAGGATTACCAAAAATAAAACTCATAAAAACATGGCGGGTTCCCCTATGCCTTTCTTTATCGACCACTACAATTTTTCGATCTGGGCCTCCCACCTCGCTCCAGTTTCTGATTTTCCCAAGATAAATATCGCGGATTTCCTGGCGTGTAAGATCACGGATTCCCGCATCGTAAACTTCTGAAGAGATCACACAAGCCACTGCATCTACACCCACCGTATGAACCTTGAGATGAGAGCCTTCAAATCGTTTTCTCTCAGATGGAGAGATTTCGCGAGAAGCCATTCCAATATCTGACCGTCCTCTGGCAACAGAATGAATTCCAACCCCGGAACCCCCTGCATTGACCAAAATCCGCAAACGATGCGAAGACTTAAATTTCTCGATCTTTTTGAACTTCTCAAATCTCTCTGCTGCCCGGGAAGCAATGGGCAAAACTGTTGTCGAGCCAACAATCTGAATTTTCGGTGAATGATCCGCACTAGCAGGAAAGGGAATCACCCCAATTGCCACCCAAAGAATCAACAACACTCGAAACATTAAATTTACTCTCCCAGGAAAGGACTAAAAAAATACTCTAATACATATATATCGGAATATATAGATAACTATATATAAAAACCCACAAAAAATCTCTACATTATTATGTCGAGCAAGGAGCTTTATCCTTACAAAATATTTGATGTTTAAAACGGAATATTAAAGAGTGTTGTCAGCTGTAGAAAGGGGATTTCTTGTATTTTAAAAGGCCACGCGAAATCAGGACGTTCAGCACCGCCACAATAGGAAGACCGAGGATCATTCCAACGAGGCCAAACAGTTCGCCACCCAAAAGAACAGCAAAGATAACCGCAACCGGATGTAAGCCAATGTTTTCACCGACCACACGGGGGGTAATAACCATGCCTTCCATCGCCTGAACAAACGCAAAAACGCCCGCAACACCGACCACAGACATCCAGTCCTGAGTATGCATGAAAGTTAAGAGTGCCGCCGGGGCAAATCCCAACACCAAGCCAAGATAGGGAACCAGATTCACCAAGCCGGCCATGAGGCCCAATGAAAGGCTCATCGGCGTGTCACACAGAAAAAGACCGATAGCGTACATAACACCCATCAATCCCACCACCATCAATTGTCCGCGAACAAAACTGGATAGGACCTGATCGATCTCCACAATCGTTTCTTTGGTTTTTTTCTGGAACCGGGGAGGAACCAGAGCTAACAGCCTTTCGGTTATGGAATCAAAATCTCTTAGTAGATAAAACATCACCACCGGGATGATCACCAGATTGGCAACCATCAAAATAATATTGAACAGGTTGGATATCGAACCCCACAGCAGTTTTCCGGAAAACTGTATCGCTTTCATAGGCAACTCACCAAAGCGGGACAAACCTTCGTTGAGAATTTCTTCGACTTTTACCGGGTCAAGCCCTCTTACCATATCAAGCAGAGGGCGCAACCAGTCCTGAACAATTCCAATATAGACAGGAATATTGTGCGCCAGATTTTCCGCCTGCATGCTCAAGATGGGGATGAGGAAAATACCAGCGAATACCAGCAACGCAAAAAATGCCATCATCAAAAACAACACCGATGCAGTTCTCGAAACTCTCTTCGACAATGACATTCTGTCTACCAACGGATCCAAAAGATAAGCTAGCGCAAAGGCAATTAGAAAAGGGGCTATCACTCGGCGGGAAAAATAAAGCAAGAGGCAGGCAACGAAAAACAGAATCACAGAAATCAAAAATAGATTTTTATTTTTTTCCTGACTCATAATTTACATATCCGTCATAGACATTGGGGGAGCATCGGGTGCCTTTTCGGCTGGAACTTGAACTCCCTTTTCCCAGTAACGATGAAAAGAAGGTAGTAGAAAATCTGCAAGTTTTTGGCTGGTCACATCAAAAGCTTCAAGTTCTGCCGACAATTCATATTCATTTTCTACGGTAGCAAAATCGCTTTTGGCTGCAATCAAGGAAGAGTCGATCGCTGAAATGGCTCTGGCACTGATATTTACCTGAACCATTTTCCTGTCCTTATCCTTATTTTTTTTTAATTTTGAAAAAGCCGTTCCCACGATAACGATATCTGCCCCAGCTTTCAAGCCGATATTCCTGGCATCTTCAACGTTTCCTTTTATAGCACTTAAAACGATGGCTTCTGAAATTATATCGCGAACCCGTTCCCGGTTTATCACTTCCACGCCTGACTCCAAAAAATTTTTTGCAAGCTGCGTTTCTGAAATGGGAATAATATCCCAAAAAGATGAAAGAGGCGCAGAAGTAAAGCTACTCTCTTTCATCAAAACGATAACTTTATGCTCACTCAAAGGGCCAGCAATAATGCCTATGCCCGCTAATGCCTGGTTCACCGCACCGGGAAAAAACCGAACCTCCAAAACCACCTCACCGGCCTTGCCCTCTAAATCATCCAAGGCTTTCAAGTATCTATAACTTTTCACATAACGACTGGCTCGCCGAATGATGTTATTAAGATCTGTCTGATTAGCCGCAAACTCTTCTTCGTCAATTAAATCTTTAAACGCGAGAGACATAGCATCTTTCATGGCTAAAGACACAGCCTTCTTACGAGCAACGACATAGTTTTCATTTTTCGCCGTGACTCGGGCGGTTCCTTCATAAGAATCTTTTAATATAGGTTGCGCCAATGCGAAAAAACCGTCGAATTGGGCCATCACAAGAAAACCTATGATCCAAAAATATCTTTTCAAAACCGCTTCCTCATCGTTTTTTCTTGGTCGGCCGGGTGGTGAGAAGTGGTTCATTAACCACAAGTTTTTTAAGGGCCTTTACTTCCTTTGGATTCAAAAATCGGCACGCGCCCAAAGGAAGTCCGGTTAGGTTTAATCCACCAAAGTGGGTACGTTGCAATTTGATGACGGGATGACCCACATGCTCGCAAACTTTTTTAATATGTCTATTCTTACCCTCAACAAGTGTCATTATAAGAAAGCAATTTTTGCCACTGGTTTTTTGAATTTTGGCTTCGATCGGCTTAAATTTCTCGCCATCGATATGTACCCCGCGTGTTAACCGTTTCAGCGTTTTTTCGTTTGGCATCCCCGAGACCTTTACTTTATAGGTGCGTTCAACCTTATACTTTGGCAGCAATAGTTTCTTTGCCAGCGTGCCATCGTTGGTAAATAGCAACACCCCCTGGGTATTAAAATCAAGACGCCCTACTGGAAAAACTCGAACTTTGGTGACCCGCACATATTCCATGACTGTGGTTCTACCACGCTTATCTTCCGCCATAGTGGTGAGGCAACCGGTAGGTTTATTTAAAACCACATAAACTTCTTCCTGCTTTCTGGGGATGGGTTTTCCAGAAACTTTTATGGAGTCTACACTGGGGTCTGCCAGCGAACCCAGTTGCTTCACAACCTTGCCATTCACCTCCACATTTCCCTGCTCGATCCATCTTTCCGCTTCCCTTCGGGAGGCGAGACCAGCATCAGCTATAATTTTTTGTAAACGAATTTTCATGATGTAAAAAAAGGATGGTGAAACTAATGGGGCTATTCGGGTGAGGTATTTTCCTCATCTTCCGTTACTACAGATTCGGAAGCATCTGCATTTGCGAATTCTATCTGTGATTGCAGAGGCGGATCATCTCCTTCCAGCTCTTCTTTTAGATCTTCAAGCGTTGGCAGGTCACTCAAATCTTTCAAGCCAAAATATTCCAGGAATTTTTGTGTCGTACGATACATGATGGGCCGCCCCGGAACTTTTTTTCGACCTGCTGGTCCGATCACTTTTTTTTCTAACAGAGTTTTAACAACCCCACTCGAATCGACGCCACGAATATCGTCTACCTCCTGACGCGTAAGAGGTTGTTTATATGCAATGATGGAAAGCGTATCCAGACTGGGTTGCGACAACCGTGACGACCTGTCAAGCTTCAAGAATTTACGAATCCATTCATTGAACTCATGCCGGGTACACAACTGGTAACCATCGGCCACTTCCAATATCTGAAGATTTCGAGATTGATACTCTTCCTTCAACTCTTCGAGAATCACCTGCAAATCATTTTTTTCTGCCGTGTTGAGAAAAATTTTTTCAAGCTCCGCCACATTCACAGGCTGGTCAGCGGCCAACAAAACATTCTCAACAATAGATTTTAATTCATCTCGTTCCATACTTGTCTCAATACCATTTATCCCCACGCTAGTGGGACTCAAAATATTTACTCAAGGCCAACCCTTGAGAGT
The DNA here is from genome assembly GCA_938073925.1 of uncultured Nitrospinaceae bacterium. Taxonomy (GTDB): domain Bacteria; phylum Nitrospinota; class Nitrospinia; order Nitrospinales; family VA-1; genus UBA8687. Next base: position 5,792 of record CALJGH010000075.1, on the reverse strand, counting down.
GATAATTAGAATTCAGCTCAATTCCATAAACCCGATTGGGTCTTTCCACCACCCGCTCAAACTTGAGCCGACAAAATGTCTGCCCATGTTCTACCATAAATGGAACATCGTGCGGGCGAACTTCCATCACCGCTCGAGTTCCTTGATTTATCAATTCGTCTGTTCCATTCCATCCAAAACCCGAATCGAAAAAACCAGCGTAATGAGTACGTAATTCGCCGCTATTGGGTTCGTAGGCAATCATTTCCGCAAGCCAGTCAGGCCAGATGCATATCTTCTCTTTCGACATCATAATATAGAAGCTTTCTGGCTCCAGGATCAACCGGTTCTTTTTGGGCCTGTAAATAGGCTCCCAAAACTCTTCTATCTTGTAATGGCCTATTTTGGATAGGTCGATCACATTCGAATTCGTCTTGGCCTTATAAGCTACAATAGACTCGGGTTGGTCGCCATACACATCGACACCGACATAAACACCTTCCTCTAACTTTACCTCATCGACAGGAATGTGGAATCCGCTTTGGTCGAACAAAACCGGGTTTTTCTTAAACTTGCTCACCAGTTTCTTTTTATCCAGAGATTGCGAGGTACGGTGCGCTACCCGCAACTGGTTCAGCGAAAGCCCCGTATGCACCTTTACCGGAAAAGATCGAGGGATGACTTCCAGATAAAGCTTGCCCCGATACCCTAGCGGGATCTCATCAAAACGGTGACCACCATCCACAATCACGCGGGTAAACATATCCAGCCGACCCGTAGAGCTTTTTGGGTTGGCAAGTCCGTAAAACTCGGGAGGCAAATTCAATTCTTCCGCCAGAGGAATCAAATAAATCGCATTCTTTTCCAAGATACCGCCTTTGGAGAGATCAAATTCATAAAGCGTGACATCTTTTAAGCGAGTTTCTACTGGATCGTTCTCTGGCAGAAAACTGCACTGAATTCGATAAGCCTTTTGTCCCAATCGTAAATCGAGGCTCACCGGTTGAATCTGCGATGCCTCGATAGGGACCTGGGAGTGGATCATCCCTTCCTTCAACGCCTTTTCTATAAACTGACAGGGAAGATAACCCGACTTGCCCTTCAGACAGGCTACAAGACCTTCTATTTCTATTGTGGAGTTCATTTATTATTTATTAAGTCTGCGGGTCTCAGCCAGGCTAAAACCATCGTCGAAGTAACCAGAAAACCCTGTTGGCAAGAAATAATCCCAACCTGTTCAGTTGACAGGCCGTTCGCGGCTATGATTTAATCGTATTACTCGAAGAAATTCAACCTGATTATTCCTAATAATTAAGCAAAAATCAGCTGGAGCCAAGAATGGTGGTTTTTTTCGTGCTATTAACAAAAAAAACAATGGAATAAATATTCTCAAGCGGCGATCTAAAGCAAACGGGTTATTAACAATGATATCAGGATTGTATAAATAAGTTATGGAATCAAAACACAAAAAAACCGAATCAACAAATTTATTAAAAAACTCCATTCTTACGATTGCGGGGCTTGCAGTTCTAGGAGCCGGACTTTGGGCCTTGATGCATTATTCAGCCCCTGCCAGCAATCTCCAATCCTATGCCAGTTATCAAGAATCAAATAATAAACCTGAGAAATCCGCGCCCCAGGATACCCAGAAAACCGCCCCTAAAACGGATTTAGGCAATCTGATAAAAACAGCCACATCCACTCCATCACCAAGAGCTACTCTGCCTCGGCAAGCACTGGAACATATCCAAAAAGGGATGGAGTTTACAGAAAAAGGCGAATTCAACGCCGGTAGCATGGAATTTGAAAAAGCCTCCGTTATCAGCCCCGACTCTTCAGAACTTTACTCCATCTGGGGTGCTGCATTGCGGATGGCGAAAAAATTTGAAGGCGCTAACAAACGTTTTGCCCGAGCCCACGAGTTATCTCCAAACGACAGTGAAATCACTTTCAACTGGGCCATGTCACAACTGGAAGGTGATATCCCCGAAGATGCGATCCGTCTTTTTCAGAAAACCATTGATCTGGCACCCAATAACCTCATGGCCTACAACTTGCTGGGAAAATCTTATGGTCGAAAAAAAATGTATGACCAGGAAGTCAGCGCTTATAAAAAGGCAATTGAAATCGAGCCTGATTTCGCTTTAGGCCATTTCAACCTCGGCATCGTTCTAGGAATCCAAAAGAAATTTGAATCAGCTGCACCCCATTTTTTGAAAGCCATTGAACTGGACAAACAATATGAAAAACCCTTTGTAATCCAGATGCTAACCGCCTTGGGCAAATATGATCCTGCCGCAGAAAAACCGATCAATCAGCCCAAGCCACAAGAACCTGAACCTGTAAAACAAGCCAAGGTCGACCCCCCTAAAACAGAAGAAAAGAAAGAAGGTTCCGGGTCGAATCATAAAATGGAAGAGGGTTCCAAAAAAGTCAACGATACCACTTACGTTAAAGGAAAGATTCTTATAAATGGTAAGGCACCTAGTCCCAATACACTGGTCTTTTTGGAGACCAAAACAAAAATGCGAGTACCAAGTCAGAAAAAAGGAGCGACCCTGACTATCAATCAGAGTGGGTTAAATTTTCAACCTCGCCATTCCGTTATTCAAGTAGGAACCACCGTAACTTTCGCGAACCATGATAAGGAAGTTCATAATATTTATTCCAAATCTCTAAGCAACCAGTTCAATCTGGGCGCCATGGCCTCAGGGTCTGGCAAAAGCATCGAGTTCCACACTGCCGGCCCCATCGTATTACGTTGCAATATGCACAAAGACATGATTGGCACTCTCTTTGTCGTTCCCAATGGTCACTTCACCCAACCCAATGCAAAAGGCGAATACGAATTTAAAAATGTCAAAAGTGAAGGATATATCATGCAGGTCTGGGCCCCTATGCTGAGCCCCGATGAAGTTGAAGCAAACCTCCGCTCTGCTGATCTAACAGGAGTCGACCAAACCATTGACTTCGATATTAAATCGGCCTCGGTTCCCGGAGAGATCCACGACATGACCGATCCCACCGATTACAACGCGATCGTCGACAATATTGAAAGAGAAATGTTACAGGCTATCGAAGACTGGAAAAACGGCAAAAAATTCATCTCGAGAAAACGTATGTTGATGGCAGTCACAAAACATTTTGCGGGAGAAGGTCTGAAAGGCGCCATCGCCAAAAGTTTCAGTTCCAAACGCAGCATACTTCTGGAACGAAAACTGGATAAAATTCGTAAAGAAATTTCAGGCTACGGCAAAACCGAAGAACCCGTGACCGAAGCGTCGCTCAAGAAACAAGCCGAATTCGCGGTTGCGGCATTACGCAATAACGTAAAAGAGCTGGAATCGCGCATTCAACCCACCACCCTGGGCGACTAGGCGCGGTGCCAATAGGTCATCTCATTTCTAAGCGAACGAAAGCCAATGGGCTTCTAAAATTGGTTTATTTCAATGTTCCCCCTGACAAGAGGGCATTATTAAAAGAGGATTTTCAACCCTCCTGACTATTGACAATCAGAATGTTATATTGACCTGATGAGTTTAAAAATATTCAACACAATGAGTGGGAAGAAGGAAGACTTTGTCCCTCAAAAAGAAAAGCAGGTTGGCATGTATGTCTGTGGCGTCACCGTCTACGACTACTGCCATGTCGGTCACGCCCGCGCGGCTATTGTCTTCGACACCCTTTACCGCTACCTGCAATATCTCGGCAACGATGTCTGCTTCATTCGCAACTTCACCGACATTGATGACAAGATCATCAACCGCGCCAACGAAGAAGGCATCGACTGGCAAGAGGTCAATCGAAAATACATCGAAGCTTTTCATGAAGATATGGGGAAACTCAATATCGCCTCTCCCACGGAAGAACCGAAAGCCACAGATCACATCCCTGAAATGCTGGAGATGATCCAATCTCTTGTCGATCAGGACAAGGCATATGAATCAGGAGGCGATGTATTTTATTCCATAAAATCATTCAAGGAATACGGTTGCCTCTCTGGGAAAAATATTGACGATTTACAGTCAGGGGCTCGCGTCGAAGTCAACGACACCAAAAAAGACCCGCTGGATTTTGCGTTATGGAAAAAGAGCAAGCCGGGAGAACCTTCATGGGACAGCCCATGGGGACAGGGTCGACCGGGCTGGCATATCGAATGTTCGGCGATGAGCAAAAAATATCTCGGTGACACCTTCGACATTCATGGCGGTGGCAAAGATTTAGTATTTCCACATCATGAAAATGAAATTGCCCAGTCCGGCGGTTGCACCGGCAAACAGCCGGTTCGCTATTGGGTTCATAACGGATTCGTGAACATCGACAAGGAAAAGATGTCTAAATCCTTAGGCAACTTTTTCACCCTCCGCGATGTTTACAAAAAATATCATCCGGAAGTATTGCGACTATTCTTAATCAGCAGTCAGTACCGAAGTCCAATCGACTTTTCCGAAAAGAACCTGGAAGATGCGACCAAGGTGATGTCTCGATTTTATGAAGGGGTTGCCGGGGCAAACGAAAAACTAAAAGACCTCGACACAGGCTCTATTTTAAGGTTTCAGGACAAAGTTAAAGAACATCCTCTAACAAAAATTTTTGAAAAGGCAATGAATGACGACCTGAACACCGCCGTAGTCATGGCCCATCTGAACGAAGGACTGCGAAACATCAACTCGGCGTTGAACAATGCAGACGACCTGGAAGATTTTGCAGTATCTACCCAGGCATGGCTGAACGCAGGAAAAGTTCTCGGATTATTTTCCCGAACCCCTGAACAATTCGAAACGGAATTATTTGCGATCAAAAACGAAAATCTTAATCTCGACGTTAAACAAATAGAACAATTGATTGCCGACCGCAATGCCGCGCGTAGCTCTAAAAACTGGGCGGAAGCCGACCGTTGCCGCGACGAGTTAACTGCAATGGGTGTGCTGATTGAAGATACGGCTAACGGCACTCACTGGAAGATCAAATGATCGCTGCGGAAAATTTTTTAGATGCCTATTTGAAATTTACACGCGTCTTAAATCAGTTTGAAGTTCGAGAAGAAGACCACACGATACGCGTCCCCTAAAAAGTAATTCGCTGCATCTGGAAATACTAGTTGTTTTGCACTCCCAAACTCAAAACTCAGGACGATCAAAACCTGGAAATCATCTACCCTGGCCACTGGATTTTTTGTAAAGGACCCGACTTCACCAACTCAACCATCAAGGTCAACGGAAAAGCCTACGAGGGAGATGTTGAACTGCATGTCTATGCCACCGATTGGGAAAGCCACGGTCATTCGCAAAATCCAGATCACCAAAGGGGCCAGCGACAATAAGTTAATCCGATTTATCAAACATTATATTTTTGGCGACGAGAAAGAAATGCTCCGGCTGCTGACTTCCGAAAAGCAGGTGCAGGGGCTAACGCAGGTTTATCAGGATTTTTGCGCTCAGAGCGAGAATAACATCTTGCACTACCCTTTCCATAATGTGATTGGCAAGTATTTTTCATGAAAAAACACTAAAAATGCAGCATCCCCATTGCGCATTCCGCTAATTTCCCGTACAATTCTTCTCCCCATTGATTCTATTGAAAAATCAGGATAAAGTGGAGTTTCCCTATCATATTGAAGGAATTTTTGTATTAAATGGATCATTTAGACGAGCTTGAAAATCAAAGCATATTTATCCTCCGTGAAGCCTACAAAAACTTTAAGAACCTTGCCATGCTGTGGTCGATTGGTAAGGATTCTACAATTTTGGTATGGCTGGCGCGTAAGGCCTTTTTTGGGCATTGCCCCATCCCTCTGGTTCATATTGACACCA
>CALJGH010000074.1 GCA_938073925.1 uncultured Nitrospinaceae bacterium | reverse complement strand
ATAGAAGAAGCCATGAACGATCTCACGTTCATGGTCACAGGAGTTTACGGGCACCCGCTATCGAAACAACACGGCGCTCCTCTCCGGCTAGCGGTTCCCTGGAAGTATGGATTTAAGAGTATAAAGTCTATCGTAAAAATAGAACTCGTTGATTATCGACCAACTACGTTCTGGACAACTTTGCAGGGACTCGAATACGATTTCACCGCCAATGTTGATCCGCGCATTCCACATCCGCGCTGGCCTCAAAACCGCGAAAAGATGATTGGATCAGGAGCCGTTCGGGAGACGCTTCTTTACAACGGTTATGGTAAATACGTTGCCCAGATGTATGTCTAGATAAAAATTCCTATTTCAGTCATAATTCAATCAGAAACTAAACTTTTATGAAAAAAATTATCAAATCCCCATCACCCCAACCCTCTCCCCTGGAGCGAGAAGGCTAGGATGAGAGGGACTCTATAAAAATGAAATCCATTTCGCTCTTACAATTTCAAGTAATATTCGGGTTAATATTTCTGTTAGCTTTTTTTGCCCCCAATTTTCTTGAAGCTAGCCCTAAAAAAAACTCTGTCACTCAAGCAGAAACAAAGATTTATACGGTAATTGAATTTGAGTCGACGTTTATGAATCGCAGGAAAGAAGAAATTTTGAACATTCTGGGAGAGCCGGATAGTAAAAGTCAGGTTCAAGAAAAAGAAGTGTGGAAATATAACCAGATCGTAAAAGACATGGAGCAAGTCTGGGACCAGAACATTATGTTTGATTTTGGCCGCGTTAATTACATATGGAGCGACCAGCATACGGCTGGTAAAAAATAGCAGTTGCCTCTCAGCTAACGGCTGAAGAACGATTCGATTTGTGCGCCCATGAATCCTGCAATCGCACCGCCTGTGCCGGCAGCGATGATTAGAATATCGAGATCCCCTGTTCGGTAACCTAAATAAGCACCTATCAATACGCCCAGGCAAATAATCACCATAAATCGCCGACCGCCCAGCCAGCCGACAAAGCCGCCAATCACTGCTCCTAAGAATCCAGCGATGGTCATTAGTAATGGGCTATCTATTACCAATCCGATCAGAATTCCCGTTGTTCCGATCAGCGCCATTCCTAAATAGATTTCTTTTTTATTAGCAGGTATCATGATGATGCGGAATTAGAGTTTTCCAAAAAAGAAAACCCCCTCAGTCCCCTTTATCAGGAAGGCCGAGAGGGTTTCTAAGAACTTATTTATAGGTTTTTGAAAACCTCATCAAGGCTCTTTTTAGCATCGCCGAACAGCATCCGGGTATTTTCTTTAAAGAACAGCGGGTTTTGTACTCCTGCATAACCAGTTGCCATACCGCGTTTCAGAACAACCGTCGTCTCACCTAACCACGGCTCCATAACTGGCATGCCAGCGATCGGACTATCTGGGTCGGTCTGTGCAGATGGATTAACAATGTCGTTCGCCCCGATAACGATAGAAACATCTATTTTCGGAAAGTCATCATTGATCTCATCCATTTCAAAAACGATATCGTAAGGCACTTTGGCTTCTGCCAGCAGAACGTTCATATGTCCCGGCATTCGCCCAGCAACAGGATGGATTCCGAAACGCACGTTCACCTTTTTAGATCGAAGCGTTTTCGTGATTTCATTTACGATATGCTGAGCCTGCGCCACAGCCATTCCATAACCTGGAATGATCATAACTTCTTTGGCATCGGTCAATAAAGATGCGACCTCTGGAGCATGCACTTCGACAACTTCGCCCTGATCTTCTACAGAGGCACCACCGCCACCGCCGCCACTCGTCGTTCCGAATCCACCTGCGATAACAGCAATGAACTTGCGGTTCATGGCGCGACACATGATGTAACTCAAGATCGCACCACTACTACCCACCAGCGCACCGGTTACGATGAGCAGATCGTTATTGAGCATGAATCCTGTTGCCGAAGCGGCCCAACCGGAATAACTGTTGAGCATGGAAACAACAACGGGCATATCCGCGCCACCGATTGCCATGACCATATGAATTCCGAACAACAATGCAATGCCCGTCATAATCAGCAATGGCATTGTTCCACCACCAGCTGCTGATTCTTCAACGAAGATAACGCATAGATATATCGAGCCCAGCAGTAGAAGCAGATTTAAAAAATGTCGCGCTGGCAATAACATGGGGTTGCCACCTATTTTCCCGCTCAACTTTCCAAACGCAATGACTGAACCGGATAAGGTAACAGCACCGATGAGAATACCCAGATAGGTTTCCACATCGTGAATGGTTAATTCAATACCGCTGTAATGGCTCAACCGTTCAGGGTCCATGAAATTTGCAAACCCAACCAATACAGCTGCAAGCCCTACGAGACTGTGCAACATCGCAACCAACTCTGGCATTTCCGTCATTTGCACACGCTTTGCCAGAATCAGGCCAATGGTTCCACCTAGAACTAGTCCTCCTATCAGGATTCCCAGATTACCTGTGACCCCCGATATTGTGGCGATCAACGCAACGGCCATACCTATCATTCCATATAGGTTGCCGCGTCTAGCGGTTTCCTGATTGCTCAATCCACCTAATGCTAAAATAAAAAGTATTGTTGCCCCAACATAAGAGGCGGTTATGATTCCTTCACTCATCTTCTCGCCTCCTATTTGCGAAACATTTCAAGCATGCGGCGCGTTACCGCGAATCCGCCTACGATATTAATAGATGTAATCAAAACTGCGAATCCCGCCACCCACATGATGGTTTGATTCCCTGAACTGATTTGTAAAATAGCACCGATAACAATAATACTACTGATGGCATTGGTCACACTCATAAGTGGAGTGTGCAGTGCTGCTGAAACATTCCAGATAACCATGTAGCCAACGAAACAGGCCAAGACAAAAACCGTGAAATGTGCCATGAACGAGGCGGGTGCAATTGCTCCCAGTCCAAACAGTCCTAAAGCACCCACACCAAACGTGATGAGAGGCCCCATTAACGACGATTCTTCTTCTTCGGAAGATTTTACTTCGACGGGTTTTTCTGCTGGTTTGGAAGGTGCAGCTGAAAGTTTCGGGGCTGGTGGCGGGAAAGTTATTTCTCCTGCTTTCACTGCCGTGGCTCCGCGAACGACTTCATCTTCAAAATCGACTTTGGCGTTGCCATCTTTTTCTTTACACATGTCTGTCAACAAATGGCGCAAATTCGTGCCATATAGTTGACTGGCTTGTGTTGCCATGCGGCTTGGTAAGTCTGTGTATCCTATAACAGAAACACCGTGGACCTTGACGATTTTACCCGCTTCAGACAATTTGCAGTTACCTCCCTGCTCAGCGGCAAGATCGACAACGACGCTACCGTCCTTCATGGAAACAACCATTTCTTCCTTAATTAATTCAGGAGCAGGTTTGCCGGGAATCAAAGCAGTGGTAATAATGATGTCGACTTCCTCAGCTTGCTCGGCAAAGAGTTTCATTTCTGCTTCGATGAATTCTTTACTCATTACTTTTGCATAACCGCCAGTGCCGGAACCCTCTTCTTCAAAATCGAGCTCCAGAAACTCTGCGTCCATACTTTCAACTTGTTCTTTAACTTCCGGCCGAGTATCGAATGCGCGTACAATCGCGCCCATACTCTTTGCAGCTCCAATCGCGGCAAGGCCAGCAACACCTGCACCGATGACCATGACCTTAGCAGGAGGAACCTTACCCGCTGCTGTGATCTGACCCGTGAAAAAACGTCCAAAATTTTGCGCGGCTTCCACCACGGCACGGTAACCTGCAATATTTGCCATGGAACTAAGGGCATCCATTTTCTGAGCACGCGATATGCGTGGCACCATGTCCATTGCCATTGCGGTAACTTTTTTTTCTGCTAATTTTTTTAGTAGATCGGGGTTTTGCGCCGGCCAGAGAAACGAAATCAAAATCTGGCCTTCTTTAAGAAGGTTTATCTCTTCGCCGTTCAATTCAGGACCGCGAACTTTTAAAACAATATCGCTGTCACTCCACACAGATTTAGCCTTATCGACTAAGGTTGCTCCAGCTTCGCTGTACGCCGCATCCGAGAAATGAGCTCCGGCACCGGCACCTGCTTCAACAAGAACTTCGAATCCGAGTTTTTTAAGGTGCCCAATGACCTCGGGAGTCGTTGCCACCCGTTTTTCACCCGCATGGATTTCTTTAGGAACTCCAATTTTCATATCACTAGTCTCTCAATCAAAAATAGTTGTTTTGGGGGAATATTAAAGCGCACAAGACTAACATAAAATCAAGATTTTTACCACCAACCCACTCGGCGTGGGGCCTATAGGTCAGGTCTTTTTACTGAGAAACTATCCCCTGTTAACTTCTGGAAAGGGGCTCCCTTGGAAGGGGTTGGGAAACATCAGGAAACCTATCGTTAAAGGCTCATCGTTATTATTAGCTTGACGAGAATCGACCTATTCCCAGCGGCGGATAGCCGCGCCTAGAAGTAGGTTTTGATTTTGGCTTGTTTTTTAAGCATTTCGATGTAGTCGCGGGTGGCTTGAGAAACTTTTTTGTTGGTCAGGAATTTTTCGATTTTAGCTTTTTCTGCTTCGAAGGGACTGAGTCCACCGGGTTTTTTATCAGTGACTTTGAGGACGTGGAAACCGTGTCCTGTACGGAATATTTCGCTGATTTCTCCGACTTTCATTTTAAAGGCACGGTCGCTGAATGCTGGAAGCATTTGCTTGCGTGTGAAAAACCCTAAATCCCCTCCCTTTGACGCCAGACTATCTTGTGAATGTTTTTTTGCCATATCATCGAAGCCTGTACCGTTTTTAACCTGATCCAGAATCGATTCGAATTTTTTGAGAACAGCCTGTTCTCCGGCTTTTCCTTCTGAAGGGCTGAAATTTAGAAGCATGACGCTGGCACGAATTTTTTCCGGGCTTTCAAACTTTTTCTTGTTTTTGTTGTAATAATCTTGGGAATCCTTTTCAGCAATTTTAATCTTCGGTTCGATTTCTTTCTTAATGATTTGATCCATATACATGTCGATTTCCAACTCATGCCTATATTGGTCGACTGTCATACCCCGGTCGGCGAGGCGATGCTCGAAGATGGAATCGGATTTGAATTTGGATTTAACTTCTTTCAGTCTTGCCGATAACATTTTTTCAGAAACCTTGGCTCCCGAATCTTTTGCCTTGAGTACCAGTAAAGTACGACCAATTTCATCTTCAATGAGTGATTTTGCAGCAGATTTTTCCTGGTCGCCAGTCAGAGCCATCCCACGTTTTTTATATTGTTCAACGGCTTTTTTTAGTTCACGGGTTATGAGGTCTCTTTTTATATCGTGGCCATTCACTTTTGCCACGATTTCGGGTAGTTTGACTTTGAGAGCGTCGTGCTTATGTCCCGAGTGCGCCCAAATCAAAGAGGTTGGATTACTAAAGAAAACGCTGAATACAAAAAGTAAAGGAATGAACCTTTTCATTGAGAGGGCCTTTCAACAGTTTAGGGAATTTTATAGTTGTTTAAAATTTATCATTCGTAGGGGGGATGTCAATTGAATTGTTTGCTTGTGAAATATGGAGGCTGAAGTTTCGGAACAGGAAAGCCGCGGCGATGACGATGCAAAGAAGCAAGGTGACTGCTGCACGGTACTTCAAAGTTTGAGTGTCATCCAGAACCCAGACAACACTACCCCAAAGCAGGGGACCAAAAATAGAAGCGGTTTTCCCGGCTAAACTATAGAACCCAAAAAACTCTCCCAGTTTTTCGGGCGGAGATAATTCGACTAGAATAGCTCGGCTGACGACCCAGACGCCTCCCATCCCCATTCCTGCCAATGGGCCGACACACCAGAACAGGGTTGTGCTTTGGCTAACAGCGGCTAGAGAAAGAGCCGCAATCCATAGCCACAGGACCAGCCAGTAAGCCCAGATACTGCCTTTATGCTTTATAAGAAATCCGATAATAATAGCGCCTATCATTGCGCCCACCGTCGACGATATAAGGAATTGTGTGATTTCGTTGCCATCGAATCCTATTACTTTGGTAGCGTAAACGGCCATAAAAGCGATGATGGTGTTCACCGCATCGAGAACAAGAAAATGAATGATGATGAATTGGAATAATGATTTGTAATGTTTTATGCGCGATAACGTTTCTTTAAGAGTGGCAAACACTTTTGTGATCTGAACGGGAGGATAATATTTCTTTTCCGGGTCTCTAACGAAAAAAAAACAGGGTAGGGAAAAGAATAAAACCAGCGCAGCGGTTGGCAGAAATGCTGCCGAGCGACCACTTTCTTCAACAAACGGTTTCACCATCAACAACCCTGCTATGGAACCCATGTAACCCAGTGAAACGCCATAGCCAGAAACCAGACCAACATGAGTGCCATGTGAAACGGAGGGCAACATACCGTTATAAAAAACCAGTGCTGACTGATAACAATAATTGGCAATGACAAATAAAACCAAACCTACCCATAGATTAGGGGTTCCACCAATGAGTGCCGTGCAAATCACACAAACAAGGGTGAGCGATGCTAACGGGCGCTGACGTTTTCCGGTTGTGTCTGAGGTGGCACCTAATACAGGCACGCTGACAGCTACCGCCAGCATGGAAAGCGAAAGGGCAAAACTGTATAAAATATCCTGCCCGCCATGATCTACTGTCACCCATAACGCGAAGTAGAGGGAGATCACGTTCATCGAAAAAATGGTGTTGGCAAAATCGTAGAGAGACCAGGAAACAATTGCGAGCTTTTTTGCAGGCGGACTCACGGAAGGGGAAGCACGGTTCGAAAACCGTAAATTTCATTTTTGATATGTGGAAAATTGCGAGCGCGTTTTACTACTTTTACACCTTCGATGCTGTTCACCCAGGAACCACCTCGAAGAACTTTCATCTTCAGCGGACCTTGTGGACCTTCGGGGTTGATCTCAGGACTGGCATGGTAATAATTTTCGTCGTACCAGTCGAGGCACCATTCCCACACGTTGCCAGCCATGTTGTACAAGCCAAATGGACTGATACCTGAGTGGTAATAATTGACAGGCGCGGTATGTGCGTATTTATCGTTTTCGCCGAAAATGTTCACGAAGAAAAAGAAAAATCCTTTATCAAATTTTCTACCCCATGGCCACAGGCGACCATCGTTGCCACGCGCGGCTTTTTCCCATTCGGCTTCGGTGGGGAGACGGCGGCCTTTCCATTTTGCGTAAGACATGGCATCGTGCCAGCTTACTCCGATGACGGGTTGCTCCGCATCATTGAATCGTGGATCATCCCAGAAAATAGGAACCGGGTGATCGGTGTCATCCATAAAAGCCTGATAATCCTGATTGCTGACTTCGTACTTATCGATATAAAAGCCGGAGGTATAGACAAAGTGCATGGGTTTTTCATCGTCATTGCCCGATGAAGTTCCCATCTGAAAATAGCCCTGCGGAATTAAAACCATGTTGGCAGGCGGATTGTCTTGAGCCTGAGCAGGAAAAACAAAAGAGAATGCTGCTAGAAAAAGAAGGGGAAGAATAGATTTCAGTTTGGTAATACATGGGCTCATTACAAATTGAAGAAACTTATATGAGTTACCAGGTCGCGTTTGGTTTCGGGTGCCAGGTCTTCGCGGGTATCCAGGTTTTCTATGTTGATCCACTTGTAATGGCCGTTCCAGCAATTGAGCGTTACAATGCTATTGCCATACCAGTCCATTGAACGATTCAAAAAGATCGGTCCCTGGCATTTATCGCAACGCCCCTGAATTTCGTGAATATTTTGATGCTGGTTCATTTTCCTACCTAAGTAAAAAAAGAGCAAGCCGTTTTCTTTTGGCGGCTCGCAAAGTATCCGTTTGTTAAATTAGATTATAATCCGCAAGTTTGCGCAAGTTAATTTGAGAGCCAAAGCGATTTAAAAATGCTAAAACCCTTGATTTGTCAAGACCTTTCTGTGGCGAAACACCGCAGCTGATAGGTCTATTTTGAAAACCTGGAAGAGGTCAAAAAGATTTTGATCCGTACGTACCGCGGTATGTAGGGTGGTAGGTTTTCTTTAGCAGGATTTTAAGTTCGTCCAAGGGAAGCCCGATGATGTTGTTTTTGGAACCGGAAAAAGAGCGCACCATAAAATTACCTTTTCCCTGAATGGCATAGGCTCCGGCTTTGTCCATCGGTTCGCCGGTGGCGATGTAGTCTTCGATTTCCTGATCAGTCAGGGGTTTGATTTTAATTTGAGAGACCACTGCTTTGTCGAGCGATTTTTCGGGACCCACTACACATATTCCTGTGACGACAGTATGCTCCCTACCACTTAACTTTTTGAGAATTCGTTTAGCATCTTCTTTATCTTCAGGTTTTCCAAAAATTTCATGATCCAGTGTTACCAGAGTGTCCGCACCAATGACCCAACAGTCCGGGAAACTGGGCGCAATAGACTCGGCTTTTGCACGTGCTAAATTTTGGGCATTTTCTTCGGGACGTAATCCAGGGTCCAGCACTTCTTCGATGGAACTGGGCGCCACCTCGAACTGAGAAGATATTTCTTTTAAAAGCTCCACACGTCTTGGCGACTGGGATGCGAGTACTATTTTAGAATCATCATTTTTCATACGTTTGTAACATACTCTAAATCCGTTTCCTCATCAAGCTTGGCTAGAGAGAATTGGAAAAAGGTGCGTTACGCTGATTTTACTATTTGTCAGCCGGAAAAAGTTTTTGTCCGTCGCCTCCCGCTTTAGCGGGTGGTAATTGAGGAGCAAATCCTTTATATTGGCTTCTTTTATTTTTTAATTTTTGGGGGAATCATGGCGGGAGCGACCCATCAGATACAGGTACGTCATATATTAGTAGAGAAAGAAGAAGTGGCCAACCTTTTGAAAGAAACAATTGAAAGCTTGCCCAACCAAGCTGCACGGACGCAAATGTTGATGAAGTTAACTGAAAAATACAGCATTTGCTCTGAATCTAAAGAAGATGGTGGAAACCTGGGCTGGCTGGAAGTAGGCTGGAACAAGAATGATCCGCGGCAGCCTCGTGGTGGTTTCAAAACTTTAAACAATGACGAACTCAATGATTTTATAATGGATGGACTTGAAGATATGTCCCTCAAAAAGGGGATGGTGTTTGGTCCCGTGGAAACTTATGAAGGATTCCACATTGGCATCATTTGTCAGGAGATCAAGCTGAATCGGGTTCTTTAGTCACTGCTGCAAGTTCTTCTTCTTCGATGAAGTTGTAGGCAAAACATCCGCTTGTGCATCGCACCATATAGTGAGGGCAGGATCTACAGGGCTCTTTGGCCTCGGTCTTTTCGAACACGGTGTTCAAAAATTTGGACCCCATTTGCGCCATAGCGATGGAGTTCACTTCCTTAAAATCCGAAACATTGCCCAGTTTTAAATTGTGGAACGGAAAACAGTTGAAGCAATCGCCTTTTGAGTCGATATCCATCGGGCTGCCATCTGCGCAACCAAAATAATAATCGTTGTTTTTCCATTCCTCTGTCGGCGGCAGTTGTTTGTTGCCATGGAAAAAAAATCGATCGGTAAGCGAGAATTGATCCTCCTCAATTTCATCCAGAAAACAAGGCGGGAACGAGCAGTCAAACCGAAAACACATTTGTGGAAAGCGTTGCAGAATTTTTAGCATTTGCCTGCCAACTTTTGGGTAGTCGCGAATGGGTAGGTAAACGTTTGATTCGCCACCGATGATTGGAAACGCAGGGCTGACGCGAATTTTGTATAGCTTGTCTTTGGGCAGTCCGACCTTCTGGTAGATGGCATCGATCTCTTCGCACTGCTTTTCCAGGTTCTGATCTTTTGAGTATAGGTTTAGGCTGAAAGTGACACTGTAACCGTTTGTGCGTAACATTTTTTCTGCTACCTCTTTACAGCGCTCGTGATTTTTTTCTGAAATATTCTCCATGGTCTGCCAGTTTAAGAGAATAGCGAAAACGACATTTTTAGTTCTTGCTCCATTTGTACCCGCCATTTCGAGCATCAGGTCTAAAGCTTTATCTGGCATCAGCCCATTGGTAAATACACTGAGATGTGAGTAGGGTAAAATATCATCATAAGTGTTGCGAAAAATATCCGTAAACTTGGGGTGCAAGGTCGGCTCGCCACCCATGAAGTTGATGATCGGCGTATTCTTGATTTTTGGTAGAAAATCGTTGAGGAAATAATCGTATTCCATGGATTTCCCCGGTGTCTTTACCGTTTCTTCCATGTATTCGTCTGCAAAGCAGTAATTGCAGGTTAGGTTGCAATAACTGTTCAATATAATATTCAAGGTTTTTCTCCCAAAGGCATTTTGAGTGTCGAATTATAGTAACAAGTCCCTGTGAAGGGAGAGCTTTGCATATGTCAAAACGAGAAGACGAGATGCTTCGGCAAGCTCAGCATTACGGTAACGGGGCTTTAGGTTGTCATCCTGATTCCATCGGGATTATACAAAGCTCCGCTGTTCTCGTATTGTTTGAATCAACAACCATGATACCACAGGGGCTGTTTTCAGGGCTCGAATTTCTTCTTACGTCGCAAAATTTGAGAGGTCCCTGCTTGTACGACTAACCCCAACTCACAGGGGTGAGTGCGAACAACATTGATAAACGCCTGTATGGCATTGTCTTTGGCATCGGTTTCATCTTCTGCTTCGCAAGAGAATTCCCAGGTAGAGCTTAATGTTGGGATTCTTTCCATCCCGTGTTCTTCCAGTCTGCCAATGGCCTCGGCAAGTGAATCTTCGTTTAGGCCTTTAAACTCTGCTGCTACAAGTACTTTATACTGCAAGGGTCTTTCTCCTTTTTGAGGTTAAAAATAATTGTAAAGCCTAGTGTATAATAAGCCGTCCAGAACGTGTAATGTTTTAAAACCGGGTCTGGGCTCGAATCATTTTTGGGGTTCTCGCCCTATCTGGAGTAACCGCATTTGTCTTCCTTTCAGCGATTCATATCTAATATTTCCTGGAACGTTCTCGGTAAAATATGCGTACAGGTGCTTCTGTTTGGTATTTCGGTTCTTCTTGCCCGTTACCTTGGCAAAGAGAGGCTGGGAGTATATGCGACTCTTCTGGTTATCCCCACTTTTGTTCGGCTGCTCAATCAGTTCGGACTAGAAACCCTCATCAACAAAAAGATTCCTGAATTAAACGTTCTCGATCCCAGCGGTCGACAGGCAAGATATCTGATTCAGAGATTGCTGGCAATACGCGGTGCCAGTTCTATATTTTTCTGTGCCTTGATTTATGTTTGCCTTCATTACTACATGGATTTTATGGGAACTCCGCATTTGATGGAGTATCGTCTGGTTCTCATTCTCTATTTTTTTATCATTTCCCTAAATTCACTTTTAAGCACTCTTTTTATGACGCGGTTGCAATACAAAACCGTATCGATGACTGAAACCGGATGTGCATTTTTGAATCTGGCTTTTCTGGGACTGTTCATTGTTTTGGATTATGGGATCTATGGCATTCTCTACGCCTATATTATTGCTACTACAATCAATATTCTGGTTTATATGGCGCTGGTATCCCATGATCTGAAGGGAGCGACCGAGGCCCCCGATTTGAAAGAGCTGCCATCTCTGGCATGGGCATCTTATATGATCACGTTATTCAGTTTTGGATTGATAACGCAAAGCGACGTCCTGTTGATGAATTATTTTCAGGTGGCTCAGGAGAAAATCGGGTTTTATCATTTGGCTACTGGACTCGGAGGAATGCTGGCGTTTGTGATGATGGGGGTGGGGCCGATGGCCTTCTCTATTTTGACTGAAACCTATGCGCGGGATTCTGAAAAAGGAATGAGCAAAATTTGGTGCCAGATAGTAGGGTTCGCAAGTTTTCTTACCGTCCCCATTTTTGTGTTTGCATTTTTTAATGCCGAACCTTTAATTCAAATGGTGTATGGAGAGCAATTCAAAGAGGCGGGTGCGCTGTTGTCTTTTTATATTCTTTTTCTTGGGGCGGCCACCATACTGGGATTGGACTTTGTCACTTCTACCTTGTTTATACTTGAGCGAAGAAATACGGTCATTTGGTCAAATGTCGAAAGCAGTTTGCTTAACATTTTATTGAACCTGGTTTTGATTCCTCTTTATCAGGAGATAGGTGCGCTGACTGCGACTGGAATCTCCATGGTCTATATGGTTCTCAGACAGCTTTATGTTATTCAAAGGCAGTTAGATGTTATGCCCGTTCTACCGGTTCTTGGAAAATGCCTTTTGTTTTCCCTAGCGGCGGTAGTTCCAGCACTGGCGACCACCCTTTTGGTTTGGGATAATATTTTTATTGGGGCTTTGGTTTATCTATTATCCTTTGCCATGCTTTTGGCCGTTTTGAAACCCTTTACTCGTGAACAGTCAGAGGTGTTGAAAGGCATTCATCCTGATTTGCCAGCCTGGATGAATGGGTTTACCCGAGTTTAGGTTTTTTTAAAATCTTCCGTTAAGCATTTATGAAGTTATTTATTTTGAGACAGGTTTAAATGAGCATTAAAAATTTTGAATTTTGTGGCAAACTTCTGGGGCAGGGACAACCACCTTTTATCGTTGCGGAAGTAGGATTCAACCATAACGGAGATGTCGAGTTGGCAAAAAGGATGATAGAGTCCGCTGCCGAAAATGGAGCCAATGCGGTCAAGCTGCAAACCTTTATCGCAAAAGAGATGATTTCAAATAGTCTGATGGCCGATGACCCGGACAAACCCGGGAATGAAATTCCCTTTTACGAATTCTTCCAGAGATATGAGCTTACCCGATCCGATTACGAAATTCTTTTTACGCACGCAAAAAAAATAAATATTCCCTTATTCTCGACACCTTTTGATGAAGCCTCACTGGAGATGTTGGTAGAGTTAGGGACTCCAGCGATTAAAATTGCGTCTCCTGATCTTACCTATTTGCCTTTTCTCAAAAAGATCGCTGAAACCGGTCTACCCGTTGTGCTTTCGACAGGGATGGGAAATGAAGAAGAAATTTCTCGAGCACTTAAAATCTTACAGCCTAAGTGCCCGATAATTCTTCTCCACTGTGTGTCCAATTATCCTTCGCAATATGAAGAGATGAATCTCCATTGCATCAAAACATTGCGGTCTAGATTCGACGTTCCAGTGGGGTTGTCAGATCATACGATAGATAATTTGTCTGCCGTTGTTGCCGCTTCTTTAGGGGCGGTGTTCATTGAAAAACATTTTACAGTGGATCGCAAACTGCCAGGGGTCGATCAGTTAATTTCCATAGAGCCGCAAGAGTTAAAAAAATTAAAAACCGAACTGATTAATGTTAACCGCATATTAGGTGATGATAAAAAACAAATCCAGCCATCGGAAATTCCTGTAAAGCAGTCGGCTCGTCGAAGTCTGGTAACGCGCATCGATATTAGTGCGGGCACACCATTGACTGCAGAAATGATTTCCTGCAAACGTCCGGGTACGGGCATCCCACCAGCAGAGTTAAATAGTGTCCTTGGTAAATCCTGTAAGAATGATATCTGCGCAGAACAGGTTCTCACTTGGGATATGTTTTGAAATGACTAAATATCAGCAAATTGCAAAGCGAGTTTTACCTTCGAGCCGAGTCTTCGATGTTGGTTGCGGTGGCGGTGATTTAGGCTGTTCTTTAAAGGAGAAAAATTGCACTGTGACGGGATGGGATCAGAAGCTTGATCGTATTCATAAAAATGCAGATTTTTATAAGCTACTGGAGGAACGCGATGTAGAAAAAGAGGGGTTGGGAAAAGAAAAATATGATGCCGTGGTTTTTTCCGATGTGCTTGAGCACTTGTGCGATGCTGGCAAGGTGTTGCGGCAAAGCCGAGATCTTTTGAATGCGGGTGGAAAAGTTTTGGTTTCACTTCCCAATGTTGCTTATTTCGAGAACCGTCTTGGGCTTTTTAAAGGTAACTGGAATTATACGGATGAAGGCATCCTCGATCGCACCCATATCCGATTTTATACTCTGGCGACGGCACGAAAATTTTTAACAGACGCTGGTTTTAAGATACGAGAAATGGAACCTGAAATACCCATCATTCATTCAGCTTGGAAACAAAACCTATTTTCATTTTTAAGTAAAACTTTTCCATCTCTGTTTTCTATTGGTTGGGTATTTGAAGTGGAGTCGATCCCGATCAATTAACCTTTTTGATTTTTGGTTCGACATAAGCCAGCGCCGATGCTGCCCAAAATGCAATGGGTGAGTGCTGAAATGGCTCCGGGTACGGTTGCCAGTGCATAGTTTGAAAAATTGCTTCTTGCAAGCTCGGTTGCCAGTCCTGAGTTCTGCATTCCTACCTCGATGGAAATTGTTTGCGCATCTCTCTCTTCCAATTTTAGTCCGCGCGACAAAATGTATCCCAGCAAAAACCCGAAAAAATGTAACAGTAGAACAGCGAGGATTAACGGTGTGCCTATTTCAAGGATCGCATCTTTTTTTGCAGCGAGAACAAAGTCAACAATGAACACGATGGATAGTACTGCGAGAAAAGGCGTATAAGCTTCCACACGTTTAACCCTTTGGTTGCAATAACGGTTTAATAAAACCCCCGTCACGATAGGCAATATCACCACCGTTATTGTTTTTATTAGCAGTCCGAATGTGTCGACATTAACCGTCTGTCCAGTAAGTTCTTGTGAAAGAGACTCGACCCACCAGGTAGTCAGTAGAGGTGTGAAGATAACGCCTAGTAATGTGGAGACGGTGGTCAGACTCACGGAAAGTGCAACATGAGTTTTCGCGATAAAACAAACTACGTTGGAAGCCGTGCCGCCGGGGCAGCAGGCAACAAGGACGAGTCCGATTACGAAATCGATAGGAAGATGGAACAGTCGTGCTAGCAGATATGCTAGGCAGGGCATGACGGTGTATTGCAGTCCGATTCCCAGTAGAATGGATTTAGGGGTTTTCAGGACACGAGAGAAATCTTCTAGATTCAAGGTCAAGCCCATACTCAGCATGATGATCGCGAGAAAGTAAGGGATCCAATGAGGTTGAAACCAGGTGGCCGTTTCCGGTTTCCATAAAGCCAGACCGGCACCGGTGAGAGTCCAGAGGGGAAACAGGTTAGCGAGTGTTACAAAAAACTTTTCCAGAGGATTCAGAGAATTCACTAAGGTGAAGGTTTTTGCGCAATGATGCTGGAGTAAGCTTCTCTAGCATCGTCGTAGTCCTGATATCTTAGAATTCTCAGGCCTTTGAAGAGATCGATTAATTCGTTGGTGTTGAGTGCCCATTCTGCGTTGAACCTGCGATATTTCAAGTAATCAATATTATAGGTTTCGATCAGGAGCATACCGCCAGGTTTAAGCGCATTGCTAAATTTTTTATAAAGTCCACGATCCATATAGTATGTACAAAGAATGAGGTCATAGCTGTTGGGTTCGAATTGGATATTTTCAAGGTCAACGACTTTGGTTTGGATGGTTACGTTATTTTTTGCGGCCAAGGCATGGGCTTTTTCCAGTCCTTTTTCTGAAATGTCGAGTCCGGTAACATCGAACCCCTGTGTAGCAAGATAGACTCCATTTCTTCCTTCTCCCATTGCGACATCAAGAGCTTTACCTTTGATAAGGATATCAATGTTTTCGGTTAGGAAAGGAATGGGTTTCTCTCCAAACAGATACACTTCCGTATCATATTTTTCATTCCAGCGATCTTTGTCTTTGGATTTAGCGTAGGAGTAAGATGTAAAGATAAGCAAAACTGCAAATGCTAAAAATATTATCCCTTGGATTCGGGTATGAGATTTCATGAGAGAGACCTTTAGAATTAATGCTTTATTGTAACGAAATGAGTATGAGGGTTCAAGCCGATTTCCCCGTTTACTTAAGTCTAGCATGCGGGTAAAATTACAATAATCGTACTTACTTACTAAACCAATCACCCTTATATGGAGTGGGAAATGTTTCGTATATCAAAACCGATTGTAGGAATAATAATGTTGGTAATATTTTTTTCTTCCAATGTTTTTGCGTTACAAGATAAGAAACCCATTGCGGAATCGGTTGACAAACGTTTTGCGAAATTTGCTAATGGTACTATTTTTGACCGAAAAACAGATTTGATGTGGATGGAAAAAGATCATTGGCAAATGGAGGCCAAGTGGTTGAACTGGTATACCGCAAGGGAGTATGTGCAAAGGGTGAATCATCGACATTATGGGGGCTATCAGGATTGGCGAATGCCTACAGCCAAAGAAGCGGCAACTTTGTATGATCGGCGAAAGCGTAATACCGACAAAGATGGGGATAAAATTTTTATCGATAGTATGTTTCCTAAAGGAGCCGGCTGGGGAACTTGGACCAGTGATGAAAAACGTAACAAGGCTATTGCTGTATCCTATAAAGATGAAGGTGGCCAAGCCTATCAGGATAAACTATCTGGTTCAGATGCGTTTTTGAGGTTGGTAAGGAGTGCCGTTCCCTCAATGAAATAGGTAACCTGAGTTTTCTAAATTATGTGAGTTTCGATGCGGATCGTTATTACATGCTATTGTCTTGTTGTTTTTATCTTGCCATCTGCTAACGTGAATGCGTTTCATGATGATATTTATCAACCCCGTGTTCCCCTAGAACTGCTTGAGGAATTGCAGGACATGGATAATCCTTACCCTGCTAGCCCCGAGAGAATTGAACTGGGGAAAGAAATCTTTTTTGGTAAAGGTCTGTGTGTTACCTGCCATGGCAAGGGTGTGAAACTTCCCGGTCATTCTCCCAGAGATTTCACCGATAAAAAGTGGCAGGAAATCAGAACCGATGGAGAGATGATGTGGGTGCTCAGAAATGGTAGCCCTGGGACAGGAATGCCTGTGCGGGTGGGTAAGGGAATCAATGAAGAAGAAGGTTGGAGCGTAATCCATTATATTCGGACTTTTGTAAATGCAGAGTGATCGAAAAAAAACGATCGTTGTTATATTTTTTCTGGCCTGTTTTATATCCGGCTTGCTAGCGGAAGTTTGGGCGGGGCCGCCACCGGGTAAGAGTAGAAGACACTCGAACCGTTCCTTTCAGGGACATCATGGTGTTGGATTTTTAGGGGATGGAATTTGTCCTCAAATTAGAAAAACCGTTCAGGCACCAAGTAATATTTTGAGCCAGAAGAATCCTCTTGAGAAAAATCGAGAGGTTATCTATGCAGGCGAATCCTTGTTTCAAATCGAGGCGCAGCCGACGGCTTGCAAAATTTGTCATGGTGTGACGGGAAATGGCTTTGGGATTATGGCGCAAGGGTTGAATCCTCCTCCGAGAAACTTTACCTGCCGTTCAACCATGGAATCTATTTCAGACGGTCAATTATTCTGGATCATTCGTAACGGCTCCCCCGGCACAGGGATGCCTGCATTCAAAAACCTTAAAGACCGTGAGATATGGCAGATCGTTCGCTATCTAAGAACTTTTTCTGAGAAAAGCCGTTGACTGCTAATTGGGTCGCCGTTTTTGGGTTGGCCCTGTTTTTTAATATAAACACTTGTAGAACCTTTTCCCATTGTCACAACTGTTTCGGGGATCTGTCCGCAAAATAGAAAAACCGAGACAGCACCGGGCAGATATCTTGAAAAAGTGAATCCACTGGCACCGAATAAAAATATTGAAAAAGGCAGGAAACTTTTTTCCGAAGAAGCCACCGACCCTATGCAAGGCCTGTCATGGGAGCAAGGGGAGCGGCAATGGCAGTCTTGCAAGGAGGATAGAGCCACCTCCCAGAAATTTTACTTGTGGACGTGTGATGCGGGATTTGCCCGATGGTCAGTTATCCTGGGTTATTTAAAATGGCTCAAGAGGCACCACTATGCCGGCACATAAATTTTCCCTGGGCAAAGAACAAATTTGGCAATTGATTCTGTATATACGAAGGTTTTTAGAAACGTAGAGAGAACAAATATTATGCATTGGCAGAGGGTAATTATGTTTAGAAAATTTTTATTGCTAGTCCTATTGTTTTTGACTCCATCTATAGTATGGGCGGGGAATGATGGTTATGCTGAAAAGCTAATTAACAGCCAATGCAAAAGCTGTCATCGGTGTGAAGGAAAACCTAAATCTAAATTCGAGCTAAAAGCTCCCGATTTGATGTGGGGAGGGGTGAAGTTTCAGAGAGACTGGTTGATCCGGAGATTGATGGGGCAGGAGAATAACCTATACCCCAACGGTTATCGGTGGGACAAAATGCGTCTCTCACTCAAACATATGGTTTCGACTCGCGAAGAGGCAATGGTGATTGCAGATTATATGAAAAAAAAGTTTCGTGACCCGCGTGTTAAAAAAAGTTTTGTCGATATGTCTACTTTTACGGAAATGGAAGCGACGTTGGGGGCAGATATATTCCGCCAATACTCCTGTCTCGGCTGTCATCAGATAAAAGATGATGAGGGAAAACTAATCGGTGGCCCCATCAGCACGACCCTTTTTAATGCTGGCAACCGCTATACTCTGGATTGGTGGAGTCGGTTTGCAGAAAATCCGCAAGACTTCACACCGCATAGTGGAGAGTATCTTGCTGATATCAGCCTGAGAAAAGCCAGACACATCATCGGCTATGTTATGACTCTAGGGAAAAAGGATTTTAAATTTTATGAGCCCTGGAAGTCGAAAGAGTTCAAGGATGCTGACGTTGAGCGTGGCGCAAAAGTATATATGGAATATTGCGCACAATGTCATGGAAAGG
The DNA here is from genome assembly GCA_938073925.1 of uncultured Nitrospinaceae bacterium. Lineage (GTDB taxonomy): Bacteria > Nitrospinota > Nitrospinia > Nitrospinales > VA-1 > UBA8687. Next base: position 1,082 of record CALJGH010000074.1, on the reverse strand, counting down.
AAGGGAAAGGAGATGGACCGGGAGCAAAGGGGCTTGATCCGAAACCCGCCGTCCATGCAGACCTGCCCTTGAGTGACTATCCGGATGATTATCTTTACAACCTTGTTTATTACGGTGGAAAGAGCGTCGGAAAATCACCAAATATGCCCGACTGGGGGATGACCCTGCCCGAACAAAGTCTGGCTGATGTAATTACCTACCTGCGTTCTACCTTCAAAAACCTATAAAAGATATTCGGCCTCTATAACATTTCCTGTTCAACTAGTTTAAAAATTCCCGAAGATAAAAAAACAGCGCTTTTATTGGTGAATGGGGTTAGAATCCATGGGTCATGAAAATTACTGTAATTATAATTTCTATTGCGATATGGGTTTCTGGAGTCTCGTTGGCTTTTGCTGACAAGCCGGACAAGGCTCAGTGTCCGCAAAACAGAACTACACCTGATGCGCCTGGGAAGTATTTTGGCCTGAAGAATCCTCTGGAACCGACTGAAAAGCGAATGAAAAAAGGTGAAGTGCTTTATATGGATACGGCACAACCTATGCAATGCTTACACTGCCACGGCGCAAGAGGTGACGGAACAGGTGAGCTGGGATTGCAGGCCGACCCACCCGCAAGAAATTTTACTTGTGCCGAAACAATGAAAAGTATTTCCGATGGTCAGATGTTCTGGGCGATCAAGAATGGCATTGAAGGTACGGCAATGCCTGCTTATCCCGATTTAGCGGATTGGCAGATATGGGTATTGATTCATTACGTTTCGCAATTTGGAGAGTAGTTGCGCAGACTACCGAATGGTGAGTTTTTTATATTTTGATCTGCGGTTTTCTTCTCTTCCTCCTAGTTCTTTCTTCCTTTTTTCCTGATACTCTTCAAAGTTTCCTTCGAACCAACGCACTTTGCTGTCCCCTTCAAACACGAGTAAATGAGTGCAAATGCGATCTAGGAAGAACCGGTCATGGCTGATCACCAGAGCACAGCCGTTGAAGTCGAGAATAGCATTTTCAAGGTTTCGCAAGGTGGTGACATCAAGATCATTGGTGGGTTCATCAAGTAGGAGTACGTTGCCACCACGTCTTAGT
>CALJGH010000073.1 GCA_938073925.1 uncultured Nitrospinaceae bacterium | reverse complement strand
GGTCAGAGTTAAGTTTCCTTCAAATAAGCTGCCTTCTATCATGGTATTGAGTTGTCCAATTTCAAATTCGAACGGAAAATCGAAGATCCCGTGCTTTCTAACAGCTAAAGGAGGACCTGTATCAACCCCTTCCGGGCGAGCAAAAACGAATAATCCGGCATTGGGGTGGATTGCGGCCTGAACTCCAGGAGCCATCGAAATAGTACCGGAAACATCATTTTTATGGGCATTTGGGTCGCTTTTGCGCGCCAGTTCCTTTTTTAGGCTCTCGGGTAAAGGATGCTCCTTCATCTCCCGCTCGCAACCTATAAAAGTGAAAAACAGGCTCAAATATACAAATAGTGCTAATTGTTTCAAAATGTTCCTCCGATAAGACGTCATAAGGCTTGGGAATAGTTCTGGGTCAGTAACTTATCATTCTAATACAAAGATTCTATTCGTATTAGAAGATTCAGAGAAAAAAATTTCAACTGGCCGATCGAACCCGATGGATTCGGTGTTCTAAAAGAAATATTACAGAGCCCGCAAGTTGGGGAGTCCGAACAGGCCTTCAAGTTTTGGAGCGTAATATGTTTCACGAAGTAAAAATATTCGATAAAAAAGGAAAAGTAAAAAAAGTCCTTTCCAGTAAGAAACTCAGTAAAGATTATTGGAATTCGTTTTTTAAGATGGGTGAACCCATCAGGAACAAAGGAAAAAAGGAAGGTCAAAAATCGCCAAAATTCGATTGCGATGACGAGAACCTTTCTTCCGAAACTTAAATCAAGAATAGCCGCAAGTTAATTGCGAAGCAAATTATAAAGGGACATTTCAATTACTGGCTGACTCCTAATCCTCCACCAAGGTTGAGTTGACAAAATATTGGAATATCCCATTACGTGGGAGGCAAATCCAGGAGGAGCCGCTTCCCACGTGCCCCATTTTTCTCTTCTGATTTTCAAAAATCCAAACAAATTAATTTATGAGTCCCTGCGGGAATATAAGAGCGGGTCGATGAAACTATTTTTTCAACTACATTCCGCGATGGTCTTTGCCTTCGAGGTTTACCTTCTTGCACATTTCCATTAGGCGAGAATGAATGCGCGCACCGATTTTTTCTTCAAGCGTGAAACGAGAATAGGCATTGGACAAACCTTGTTTGTCATTGCGGTCGGATGAAATCGCGTTCCCCAACTTATCGCTGAAGTTAGTGGTGACTAATGTGACCTTGTCGTCGTCGTTGTAACGGGCAGATATAAAATGATCGAGAATGGTCAATTCCCAATCTGTATTGCGGCCCTTAGCCAGTTCATCGATCACCAGCACTTGGACTCCCACATAAGGATCGATAAAATCCTTTTCAGAAATATCTTCACCATATCCGTGACGAATATCTCTTAGCAGTTCAAAAAAATCGACAAACTTGCACTCCACTCCATACTGCATAACCAAATTTTTTATAACTGAAACGACAAGATGGGTTTTGCCAAGTCCCGGCGGGCCCATATAGATAAGGCCCTGGCTATATTGGCCCTTTCTATCAATATAATCTTTTATGAACTTTTGCGAATTAAGTAAGGCATTTTTCTGAGTCCGGTGTTGGGGCGGGTCAACAGAATAAGAGCTAAAATCTTCGTGAACAAATTTACCCGGTACTGCAGCCTGATTAAAAAGATCGATCCTTTTAAAAAGTTCACTGCATTCACATTCTCTGATTTTTGAAAGACCTTCTGGAGTTTCTTCAAAAATTCTGCGGTTACCTTCACAAACCATACACTCAAAGCAGGAACAGGCTTCAGCCTGTACTTTTCCTTTTTGATTTACGAAAACATATTTTTTATCACGACAACGGCCGCAATTGATCGCTTGTTTTATTTTTTGTTTCATCCGCGTTCGATTTCTTCTTCAACAAATACTTTAAGATAACTCAGGCTAACTCGCATAGGCTGCCGGGGATTAGTCCGTTCAAACTCGATGAATCCAGTTTCAATTCCACGGCACACAACCTGTGCCGACACACCACGATTCTCCCATTGTTCGATGAGATCGTAGTCCGTTGCGGAAAGGGCAAAACCCGATTCCTTGAGCGATAGAACAAACCGCTCTATCGTCACAAAGTAGTCTTCCATTTGTTTAAGAATGTGAAATATAAAAAATTTCGGTAAGGATACTACAGGGAAGTCGCGAAAAAAAGTATTTCCGGCTTTAATATAGAGAAAGGTTCACGCCGCATAAGAAAAAACATATCAGTCATTGGAAAATATCAAGTCCCCACCGGGCGAGGCCCGGTTATGACTTAATATCGAGCAGAGAGCCAATCATTTCATCGTTGGCTTTGATAACATTGAAATTGGCTTTAAAAGCCGCTCTGGCAACAATCTGATCAACCATTTCTTCTGCAATATCAACATTGGAACCTTCTAGAAAGCCCGAAAGTACAGATCCCAAAGCACCTTCGCCCGGTGCGCCCACAACCGGTGCGCCGGATGCGGCTGACTCGTTTAACAGATTGCCACCCGCGGCACTCAGTCCCGCCGGATTATTAAAATTGGCAAGTTGAATCTGGCCTACTAATTCTAGTCCACCTGCTGACTGTGAAGAAACCTGACCGTTGGCTCCAATACTGATTTCATTATTGCCTGCCGGAACATTGATATCGGGAATCAAGGCGTTTCCGCTGGCATCGACCACTTGACCGGCACCGTTGAAATTGAAACTTCCCGAACGAGTAAAACTCACGCCTCCATTCGGATTGGTCACCTTGAAAAATCCGTTTCCTTCTATAGCGAGGTCTAAAGGATTGTTGGTTGGTATCAACCCGCCTTGCGTGTTGACTTTTGAAATGGAGTTTACGCGTGTGCCGCCGGTTTTATTTTCGACACTGTTTATTTCACCTTTTTTGAATCCGGCAGTTTGCACATTGGAGAGATTATTAGCGCTGTTCTGCAACCGTTTAGATGCTTTGTTTAATCCAGTTAATGCACTAAAAGTAGGACCTAACATAACTCAATCCTCCGGTTATTGGGGGATAAGAACTTCATCATTATTGGTATCATTTACAGCAGGTATTTTTCTAAGAGGCGTCAATGAAAAGCTCATTGCCGTTTCATCGCAATTATCCTGATGCAAACATTGCTGGCAGTCGTTCCAGACTTTTTGCGGCAAATTTATTTTATCTATGATTTGAAAACCCAGCTTCTCGAATAAATGAATCGCATAAGTGAGAACAAACACCGTATCGCAATCTTGATTCAATAACGCCTGGTCAATACTATCTTGGACCATTTGCGTAGCAATTCCCTGTCGATGAAAACGCGGGTCGACACCGAGTGAACGAATCTCGACCAGTTTGTCCCAACCGTACTTCAGATTGCAGATTCCAATGACCTCTCCCGATTTTTCATAAACACGGAAAGCGGCAATGTTCTGTTTAATTTCTTCTAACGAACGGAACAACATTTTGCCGTCTTCAGAATAAAAACAAATCAGG
>CALJGH010000072.1 GCA_938073925.1 uncultured Nitrospinaceae bacterium | reverse complement strand
TTCTAGATTCGTAAACTTTTGAGGGAATAAGAAAAAAGAAATGCACACATTGGATTTCCTCGCTCAGGCCTATTACAAAGAAAGGGAATTGAAAAACTTGAGGCCGCTCTCACTCTGGCGAAAAAAATGCGGAGCAAGAAGGAGCAGGGAATTATATTAAAAAAGCTGGGTGACTTTTACCTACAACTCAAGGAATTTTGAAAAGGCTGGCCAAAATTAGCAAAGGTACAAATTTTAAATTTGAGTACAGTTTGCTCAATAGCTTTGATGAAACTTATTCAGAATTGAACAATGATGAAAAACCTTTTATATGTTTTCGTCAAGCTAAATTAATTGGCAGAAAAAATGGCGAGCAATATTTAGAAGCCAAATCTCTCTGGAATATGTCGCTGATATATCAAAAATCGGGCCCTTTTGAAGAAGCGATGAGCTTTGCATATATGGCAAGCCAAGCATGCCGGGAAAAACCAACAGACGAAGCTAAATAAATGGAGAAAGAGATTAAAGGTTGGGTGTTGAAAAAAGTCGAAGAGAATATTAAAGGTAGCGGTTTATAATCTAACCTTTAACCTTTTTCCATTTGAGGGTTATATCCCCTTTTCGTATCTTGACTTGACAACCTAATCTCATGCCGTCCTCAAGGTCTTCCTCCAACAAATAATCCTTTTCCTCTTCTGTGATTCGCGAAAGATTTTCTCGGCCTTTAATTACGGTGACTTCACACACTCCGCAGGTTCCCTCTGTGCAGCCAAAAGAAAGCGAAACATCTAACTCCTCGCAAAAATCCATGAGCGGGGTACCATCTTCCACCTCATGTGTAACATTGTCTGTTTTGAAAAATACCTTGGCCACACTAAACTCCCTTTAAAACTGGCTAATTGAGAATCGTTAGATTATCAAATGCCAGTATCTTTTAAATATTGAATGTGTTTTATTTGTTCTTCAGTTAAATTTTTTGGAATTGCGATTTTTATATTTACCAGTTGATCACCCTGAACACCTGATGAAGATTTAATACCCACTTCTTTTAAGCGTAATTTAGAGTTGTTTTGTGTTCCAGAAGGAATTTTAACACTTTTAATTCCGTTTAATGTTTGCACTTCAATGGTGGTGCCTAAAAGTGCGTCCGTCAATTTTATATCAGAATTCACTATAACATTTTGGGCATCCCGGCTGAAAAGAGGGTGAGGGAGGACTCGAATTTTCAAATGCAGATCACCTTGGTTTTTTCCATCAGGACTCAAATGACCTTTTCCATGCAACCTTAGTATTTTTCCATTTGAGATCCCTGAAGGAATTTTGATGCTTGTCTCCTCGACAACCCCATTTCTTGAAATGGCAATATTTCTTTGTGCCCCTAAAGCAGCTTCTTCAAAACCAATAGAAAGATCTTTTATTAGAGTAGGTGGTTTTACGCTTTCTGGATGTGGCCGTTGAAAGTGATTTCCTCCACCAGGAAAACCTCCTCTCCCTTGTGAAGGGTTACCTCCAAACCCAAAACCGCGAAGAATATCATTCACATCAAAGTCTCGAAAAATATCTTCTTGTGAGAATTTCTGGTGAAAACCTTCTGAACCAAACTGATCGTATTCTCGACGTTTTTTCTTGTCGCTGAGAACCGCATAGGCTTCACTTATATCCTTAAATTTGCTTTCCGCTTTGCTATCACCCTCATTGCGATCAGGATGATATTTCATAGCCTGCTTGCGATAAGCCTTTTTAATCTCATCATCGGACGAGCCCTTATTAATTCCAAGAACCGAGTAGTAGTCTGTCATTTTCGTAAAGAGTTGAATATTAAGGAGATTTTGTCTAAACTTAAACTAAGATAATTATTAATTATACAACCTTGCAGGGCTATGAAAAGTATTATTCCAGTATCCCCTATTTTAATTTTCTCTATGTTTTTGATTTCTTGTGGCGGGTACCTTCCTTCTGCTCCCAGCAACTGGTCGGCGAACCCTACAGAAATGCATGTATGGGATCCACCAGATGCAGAAACCCTTGCTAAAAGGAGAGAGAATCAACAATATCTCGATAATCTCACAAGCGAAATTGAAAGACTTTTCATTAATCAAGCTTCCCTGACACAGCAGGGAACAACCATGGATAATTTAACTCTCAAAACTGACGCGAAGATCCGCAGGTCTGAAAAAGAATTTTCTGATCAGATGGATAAAGAAATTGATCGTAGTAAAAAAATGCAATCCGATATAAAAGAAACGCAGGAAAAATTAAAACAAGCTGAGGAAAATCTAAAAAAACGCGCTGAAATCATACCTCCTATTATTTTTTCCAGTTCAAATTATAATGCCGCCATGAAAGCTTTTAGCCAAGGACAGTATAGAATCAGCCTCAGGCTTTTTAATAATCTAATTCAACAAAATCCTCCCACATTTCTGAAGGATAATATCCACTTTGGTTTAGGCTCTTCTTATTTTAGATTGAAAAAGTATTCACAAGCCCAGAAACATTTTCAAAAAATACTTGATGATTTTCAAATGGGAGATAAGCGATTTAATTCTTATGTAATGCTCGGACTTATTCATAACCTTCAAGGAGAAAAGAGCCGTGCCCTTTACTTGCTTGATGAAGCGCTCAGCAATAATCCTCCGGAAAGGATGAAGCCATTGATCAGTCGTTTAATCAGGAATATAAACGAGGAGCCCTCTCATGCAACAAATTAATGAGGTGGCACCTGACTTAGATGTTGCGGAATGGGTTCAAGGAGAGCCGTCAAATATTAGCCAGCAAAAAGGGAAAATAATTATCGTGAAAGTATTTCAGGTCAATTGTCCTGGATGTTTTAGCACGAGTTTTCCAGAAATTATTGACGCACTTCAAAATTTTAATGATAAACCTGTTGTTTTCTGGGGATTAGCTACTGCTTTTGAAGACTTTCAGCTAAACAATCTTGAAAACTTAAAGAAACTTATAAGTCATGGAGAAGTGGTAGGCGAAACTTTGCATACTTTGGGAAGCCAGGGTATGCTCGAGAACAATTGTCTCTCTTACACAATCCCTTTCCCCGTGGCATGGGATAAGATTACTCCAGCAGATCCATCAAATGCATCTTCCGATGCTGCAAAATTGATTGAGAGAGATTTTCCAGAATTTGAAAAATTACCTGAATCGAGTCAAAAAAAGATAATGGAACAGGTAATGTCTTATTACAGGGATAAAAAGTTTTCTGCATCGACTTTCGAAAAATATCAGATGAGAGGAACCCCTTCAACCTTAATGATTGATCAAACAGGTGTGCTCCGCGGAAAGTGGTTTGGATCGGGGTTTGGCCTTACAAAAGAGATTCAAAACCTTTTGGCCGAGTAAATTAGTAACAAAATCATAAGCAATAAGCTTGAAATTTATTTAAAGGGCCGTATAGCAGGATCATTCGATTTAGCACTGTTCATCATTTCTTTTATGCGCAGGTTTCTTAGTAAGGGCATATTTTCAATGCAAATCTTCCATGCCCGCCTCCTTTTTTTATTTCTTTGATAATCATATAATAAGAGAATTAACAAAAAATATCAATGGTAAATTATTGAAAATTAAAGGATTAACTGATTTAACTTTTATATGGGCTATACAAAACTTGCGGCCCAATTATCTGAGAGTTATTTGCTCATTCTATGCATGAGAGCAGTGAAAAATATTCTAAAAAACTTGCAAAAATAGTTGATCGAAAAGCGGTTGGGAATCTTATTGACGTGGGTGGTGAGCCAGGATCTTACTCAAAAGGTTTAGATTTTGTCCTGAAGATATTTTTGATACTGATTTCGGGATAGAAATCGACACGGTTTTATATTCAAATATCCTGCATATATTTTAATACAAACGGAAATTTGACATTGTCGAACTAAATTTATACCAGCTTGAAGTTGGGTGGGTGATTAATGATTGTTGATTTATTTTTAAATACAGACCTTACTCAGCCTTACAATGCCGTACTATTTTCATTGACCATGCTGATGTTTACTGCCACTGGAAGAACCTATAGATTTAATGAAACAGAAACATTATTAATGAAAGTTGGTTTTGGCAAACTTAAGCGATTTGACCTAGATCGCGGTTCGAGTTTTATAGAGGCGG
>CALJGH010000071.1 GCA_938073925.1 uncultured Nitrospinaceae bacterium | reverse complement strand
GCATTTTCCTTGATACGTCGGGCAGTCTTCTCAATAAACTGTAGATCAACTGCCTTACCTGCGCCTTCTCCAAAATTTTTGGTAGGAGTATTGACCGACACAAAAATAATATCTGCTTGATCAATGGCTGTATCTATATCTGTTGAAAAAAATAAATTTTTGCCGCGGACTTTTAAAACGCGATCAAACAATCCTGGCTCAAACAAAGGGAGTTGATCCGAGTTCCAGGCATCGATTCTTTCCTGAGATATATCGACTACCGTTACTTTATATTCAGGGCACTTATTTGCAATGACAGTCATTGTGGGACCGCCCACATAACCTGCACCAATGCATAAGATATTCTTTTTAAAATTGTTTTGAGTCATTAGAAGCTTTTCGGCGAGATGTAACTCAATCTTGAAAGAAAAAAGGTCTGGCCCATACTGGACCAGACCTTTTTAATAGTGCAGAAACTAACCTTTTTTATAATTAAAGGTTTTCTTTTTACTATTATAAGGCTTGGTGCCTTTTTTAAACTTGAGTTTTCCATCTTTGATTTGAAAATCTTCAATTATCAAAGGTGTCTTCTCAGTCTGACCTTGCTGTTTTGCCCGATCATCCACTTTCTCAAGCTTCTGATCTGCGTTGTCTTCACTCCAGAAATCAGCAATTTTGTGAACTTTTAGTTTTCGCTCCTCATAATTGAATTTGTACTTATCATGAACTGACGGTAGAAAAGGAGTATTTGGATGCGTGTGACATCGGGTACAAACATTAGCATAATCCCATCTCTGCCCATATTTTTCGGTCTCAGTTTTCGTAAAATCACCTTTCGAAGACTTCATAACTGCTCTAAACTGAGAGCCACCAGCTACCGAATGACACATTTCACAGCCAACCTGTTCCAGATTTGGCTCATCAGGATCTATTTTTGAAGATTTATCCTTACCCTTCTTACTCTTAGTACCAGCAGGTTTAAAGCCTCCTCTTTGCTTATACCCTGTCGTGTGACAGCGAAGGCATAAAGGAGTAGTTGTGTAATCTTTTTCAGGATCGAGCTTAACTCTTACCTTTGCTTCCTTACGCACACCTGCTTTCAAAAGTTCGAAAGTTCCTCCGTGTGGTGATTTAGTCCAAGCCTGATAATAAGGGTCATGACAACTGCCATTACATTTAATAGCACCCACAAATTTAGGTTTTTTCCGAAGGTCTTTAACTGTCTTTTGACGTTTTTTGGGCTTTACTTGCCACTTGTCAAACATAGCGGTTTCTTCATCGGTCAACTTGTATTTCTTTTTTTTCTTTTTAGCGTCTGCCTCGCCACCCGCTCCTAAAACCAGAACGAGAGCCACCATAATCAGCCCCAGACATTTCAACATTCTTCCCATTACTAACGTTCCTTTTTTCACAACCCCTCCTTGATCTATAACAAGGCTAAAATTAAAGCAAAATATTCGTTCTTTATTTAACATGAGAAGGATAGTATAAATACCTCAACGGGTCAATACCCAATTGGGTTAAACAATTGATAAATAAAGCAATATTTTTATTTTCTCTAAGCCAACTTATTCCACTTTTCTGCAATGAAAACCGACCTTTCTGATTTCGATTTTGACCTGCCCGCAGAGCTTATAGCTCAAAAACCTTTGCCACGGCGAGGACAGTCGCGCCTGCTGGTGGTTGACCGAAAAAAGCAGGCAATAACCCATGATGTTTTTTCAAATTTAGGTGAGCACCTTAAAAACCACCCTCTTATGGTTTTCAACAACACACAAGTAGTGCCGGCAAAAATTTTTGCCACCCTTAAGGGGAAAACGGTTCCATTGATTTTAGTTCGGCAGATTTCTCATGGTATATGGGAAGTTTTGATGAAGGGTAAAATGAAACCCGGAGCGCAATTAAGTTTTCACAACAGTTCGCTGACAGGATCTTTTATGAAAAGAAATGCTGAGTGTGTTGTGATTGAATTTTCATCACAACAAGCTTTGGAAAAATATCTGGAAGAATACGGACGGATGCCCCTGCCACCCTATATCGAACGCAAACAGGAGGATAGCCCAGCCATCCTTGAGCAGGATAGAAAGCGCTATCAGACGGTATATGCCTCGCAGAGCGGAGCTATAGCCGCTCCCACCGCCGGACTCCATTTTACTAAAGGTCAATTAGAAAAGCTTAAATGCCATCTGCACGAAATAGCACACCTGACACTGCATGTCGGTCCAGGAACCTTTAAGCCTATACGCACGGATGATTTTTCAAAACATGAAATGGAAGCCGAAGCCTTTCGAATAACCCCCAAAAACTGGAATAAAATAGTAAATGGTAAAAGGAAAGACCGCCCAATACTGGCTGTAGGAACAACTTCAACCCGGGTTCTGGAAACCCAGGAGTTTAAAAAGCCCATCCTTAAAACTAAATCAGGATGGACAAATTGTTTTATTGTGCCGGGATGGGATTTTAAAAATGTGGATCATTTACTCACCAATTTCCACCTGCCCAAATCAACCTTATTTTTACTCATCTCCGCATTTGCCGGGGAAAAATTGGCGAAAAAGGCATACACCGAAGCCATTAGCCAAAAATATCGATTTTTCAGCTATGGCGATGCAATGCTTCTATTGTGACTGTAAGTCCCTTGACCAAGAATTGATCAAGCCGTACCTTCACCCTCATCCACAGCTTGCTTGAAAAACTTTCCTGATTTAAAGCGAACCACTGTACGGGCTGAAATTTCAGCTTCTTCACCCGTTTTAGGGTTTCTTCCTACGCGCTTGGATTTTGCGCGTACCTGAAAGGTCCCAAATCGACGCAAGATAACCGGTTCACCGTGGCCTAGCGATTCCTTAATAAGCTCAATCACCGTTTCCACAGCCTCTTCTGCTTTGGCTCTGGACAAACTCGCCCGAGATGAAACCTGATTAATGATATCTTGTTTGGTCATGCTCCCTCCTAAAAAATAAACAAGCTATTGATATTTTAAAATGGCTATTAACTATAAATTAACATTTCAGTAAAAATTCCCTCCAAAACTCACTTGTTTGAAAAAGAATAATACTTTGTCACAAAACACCCGCAAGAGATGCTTGTGAAAAACTCAATATATTCTAAATCGGTGAAATTACTTTATCACTTAAATTAAAAATATCAACAAATTATTCAAGAATTTAGCAGAATTTTTCCTTTCCTGGAGTGACCCGATTTTTGCCTTAACAAAGTATCCGTATCGGAACAAATAGGAGATGGAGATATACATTTATTTAAAAAGGTTTATGGAACTTGTGATCCAGCATTACAAAAAAAATGAGGATACCAGGGTAAACTGGAGAAAAATATTTATTTCTCCGAAACTATTTTATTGGCGGGAGTTTACTTTGCATCGAGACAATACGGTAAATTAGATCGCCCGTTTTGGCGAGATTTAATTTTTCCCGAGCAATCTTTTCAATAGCGTATGGATCTGATTTCAGAGCTGTGATTTCTTGTCGCAATAAATCATTCTGCTGCTTTAATCCTTCGTTTCCTTCTTTCATCTTTACCTGTTCCTGCTCAAAACGGTAAGCATTCAAAATGCCATTTTCATGA
>CALJGH010000070.1 GCA_938073925.1 uncultured Nitrospinaceae bacterium | reverse complement strand
CGGTTTAATTCCACCATCGACTTCCAGCAATAAAGGATTTTCATAATTCGACATCACATCATCCAAGTTATGAATTTTATCCAATATTGAACGAATAAAAGTTTGTCCACCGAATCCGGGGTTTACGGACATCAGCAGAACCATATCTATTTCATGGAGAATTTCTTCAAGGGAAGAAAGTGGGGTCGCGGGGTTGAGCACTACACCTGCCTTTATCCCCTGCTCTTTTATCAACTGAATGGTGCGATTCAGGTGAGGACAAGCTTCCACATGAACCGTAATTATATCGGAACCGGCACTGGCAAAATCTTTAATATAAGCATCGGCATTTTCAATCATTAAATGGACATCGAGTGGCAAATCAGTTGCTTTGCGGACGGACTCCACGACCACTGGCCCAATCGTGATATTGGGAACAAAATGTCCATCCATCACATCCACATGAATCCAGTCTGCGCCCGCCTGTTCAACCTCTTTCACTTCATCCGTCAGACGACCAAAATCCGCTGAAAGAATGGATGGAGCAATTACTATCTCTTCTGATGTTTTTGTCATTGGGTGAATTTCCTTATCGCCATCACAAATTTTTCGAAGCATATCATAAAGCCCGATAACTGTCCCGATATTATGCAATGGTTATCAAAAGCTAATTTCTTTATAATATAAGGCTTTACTCTCATTTCTTATAAAAATCCGTGAAAGCAAAACTGGAAATTATTCGAGGAAAAATCAAAGCCCTTCTCATGCAGGATCACAATATGCTGATACTAGCTGCATTGATTGGCTTTCTTGCGGGTTTTGCTTCCACGGCGTTCAGATGGATGATCGAATTCTTTGGAATTGTATTTTCCACTAAAGGGTTATCCTGGTTAGGAATTACAGGGACAGCATTGCCTTTTCTATTACCGCTGATGCCAATGTTTGGCGGAATAGTCACCGGAATCATTTGCCACTTCTTTCCTGATGCAGTGAAAGAAAACGGCGTACACCGGGTCATGCACGCAGTTGCATTGAAGGCCGGAAAAATTCGCAAGCGCACTCTGATCACTTGTTCTGCAACTTCCGCGCTAACCATTGGTTCAGGGGGTTCTGCTGGGCGTGAAGGACCCACCGTGCAAATCGGCTCAGCTGTAGGCTCAGCATTAGGAAACCTTTTTCACTTATCAAGAGAGCGGGTACGGGTCTTAGTCGGATGTGGAGCGGCAGCAGGGATAGCCGCATCCTTCAATGCTCCTCTAGCCGGAGTTTTATTTGCGCTGGAAATTATACTCGGCGATTTTACGATCCACACTTTCAGCCCGATCATTGTTGCGTCCGTAATCGGCACCGCAACAGGACGAGCCCTTGAAGGCAACGAAATCACATTTCATGTGCCCGTTCATGAACTGGTCAGTTATTCAGAAATCATTCTCTACTTGTTCCTGGGTCTTTTATGCGGACTGGTTTCTCGATTATTCACTTTGGTTTACTTCAAATCAAATGATTTTTTTGAAGAAAAAGTGCGTATTCCAAAAATCTTAAAACCTGCTTTGGGAGGATTGATAGTTGGTTTAATTTCTATTGGCTTCCCGGCAGTTCTGGGAAATGGTTATGATTTCATGGAAAAAGCTTTGTCCGGCGAACTGCTGTGGAGCATGGCATTCCTACTCATTTTTTTAAAGATAATCAGTACCTCGGTAACCTTAGGCTCGGGTGGACTGGGTGGAGTTTTCGCCCCCTCTCTTTTTATAGGAGCCATGCTAGGGTCAGCATTTGGGGCATTGGTACATGACATTAGTCCAAACTTAACAGCTTCACCAGAAACTTATGCACTTGTAGGAATGGGTGCTGTTGCAGGTGCTGTCATGCAAGCTCCTTTAACCAATATTCTGATGCTCTTTGAGCTAACCAATGACTACACCATCATTCTGCCAATCATGATTACTTGCATTGTTTCTGCTTATACATTCAGAGGCTTTTCAAAAAATTCTATCTACATTCAAAAACTTCTTAAAGAAGGAATTAATATTCAACACGGTCGCGAAGTATCTATTCTAAATTCAATTCGAGTTGACGAAGTGATGAATAAAGAAGTCACCACCATTTTAGAGGGAATGCCTTTTAGAAAAATTCTTGAAACCATTTCTCATTCAAAGAATTTTTACTTTCCTGTTATCAACAGTCAGGGGGAGATGTCTGGAATCCTGTCTTTCCATATGGTGCGAGAAATGATTTTTGAAGAGGAGTTGGGAGACCTTGTGGTCGCCAATGACCTTTCGGTCAAACCTGTAAAATCTCTTACCCCGGATACTAATTTAAATCAAGCCATGGAATTATTTGCCCACCTAGATGTAGAACAACTCCCTGTTGTACATAAGAATGACCCCAAGCGAGTCATAGGCATGGTCAATCGCGGTGAAGTGGTAGCAGCTTATAACAGAGAAGTATTAGTATCTGAATTTGACCGATAACCCTTCCCCACCTGCCCGGTTTTAGACTCCTCTCATTTATTCTAATCAGTTGTCTGTTGTTCACTGCATGCGGTGACCCCAATGTGTTGAATCATCGACGCTCACAGTTTTTAATGGGAACACTGGTCAAAATTTTTGTCATAGAAAAAGATGAGAAGCTCGCCATAACTGCTATTCAGGAGGCATTCCGGGAGATTCGCAGACTGGAAAAGCTGATGAGCATTCTTATTCCAGACTCTGAAATTTCAAAAATAAATCAGGCGGCAGGAAAAGATCGCGTCCCACTTTCTAAAGTATTACTGACTGTTCTTCAACGGTCCCTTTTCTGGTCCTAAAAAACAGAGGGTACATTTGATATCACCATCGGCCCTGCGCAAAAGTTATGGAATTTTGATACTCCCTCGCTGCCCTCAGAAAACTCCATTGCAGATGCGATTAAATAAATTGACTTCAGAAAAATTCAACTAAAAGAACAAAATATTTTTTTACCTAAAAAAGGGATGCGGCTAAATTTAGGAGCTATAGTCAAAGGCTATGCTATTGACAAAGTCATTTATATCTTAAAGGAGGAAAAATTCGAAACGCGTTGATCAACACCTGTGGTGACCTTAAATCCATAGAAAAAAACAGACCAACTGAATTGGAAAATCGGACTTCAGCACCCATGAAACTCAGAGTTCCTGCTTGCCTCTTTCTCTATCTCGGGGAAAGCCGTTGCTACTTCAG
>CALJGH010000069.1 GCA_938073925.1 uncultured Nitrospinaceae bacterium | reverse complement strand
TCCCAATCGAAAGTTTTTACATTTTTTACCAAGCCTGAAACCGTCAGGTTCCAGTTAAACTCATCCAACTCCGGAGTGACCCCTAAATCCAGAACTGGCCAGCTTTCCACTACTTTTTGACCCGGTGGCGTTTTAGGATTCCCATCCCTATTTGGCTCGCCACTTCCCTGAGGGATTTCGTCTGAAGGTTTCTGCTTTTGTTTAAAGGTACGGCGATATTGGATCAGCTTTTCTCTGCTTTTAATTTTTCTTGACTCTGAATCGAATGACATGATTTATAGGAAAGTATCGTTAAGTAATTGTAATTAAATGATTAAATATTTAAAAAACGTTAATAAGGTTGATGCTTTCGCATCATTATCTTAGATGAAAAAAGGTCTATTGCGACTCAAAAATTGTGAAGAAATCTTACCCGTTTTCTTGGCTGGGATTGGTCTGAAAATGCCCAAAATAATTGAGGTTAAGTGATTCGACGTTTTTTCCGAAAATATAAAGGACTGCTGATATTAATACGGAGCCCTTCCTTTATGAAATTGAAAATCCTCACCTTCAACTGGCATGAGCCTTATCTTTGTCTATTATCTAGAATGAACCACGAATTTCTGGTTGTAGAGCCTGAAATCGCACCGGATCATTACAGGAAGTGGGACAAGAATATGCGTACTGTTCCAGATAATGTCTGCTTGATCTCTATGGAACAGGCCCTAGAAAACCTGGAACAAGGTGAAATCGATTGCATTATTGCACACAACGTAAAGGACCTCATAGAGGTAAGAGATTATTCTCTCCCCAAAATAATGGTTTTTCATAATTGTCTTACCACAGAAATAAAGCTCGGTAATGACAAGGTGAACAGAAAAGATTATCTAAAAAAAATTACCCCACTGTTTGAGGGTGTGACCAAAATATTTATTTCAGAATTGAAAAGGACAGACTGGGACATGAAGGGTGAGATCATTTTGCCTGGATTAGATGTTTCTGAATATGGCGGTTATACGGGAAGCGAAAAAGTGGTTTTGCGTGTCGGCAACTTGTTAAAAGAGCGCGACTTGATGATGGGTTATTCTTTTAGCGAAAAAGTTTTAAAAAATCATCCCCTGCTTACCCTTGGGATGAATCCGGGAATCTCTGAGTCGAGAATTTCAGATGGATTTAGTGATCTGCTCAATCAATTCCAAAATAATCGGGTTTATATCAATACCACAGTGGATGGATTTGAAGATGGCTATAATTTAGCGATGCTGGAAGCAATGGCAACAGGAATGCCAGTTGTAACTTCAGAAAATAAGACTTCTCCCATTTGTGATGGAATAAACGGTTTCAGTTCCAACGATCCTGACCATTTAAATCGCTGTATTGGAAATCTTATGCAAGATTCCTTGCTGGCAAAAGAGATGGGTGAAAACGCTAGAAAAACGGTTGTAGAGAAATTCCCGATAAATAAATTCATTCAATCCTGGAGCAGGGGAGTTGAATTGGCAATCAATGATTTTCTCAAACGAACCGGAATTGATTTGCAAGGGGATGTAACTCCTTTCGCGGATAAATCCAGAAAAAATATCCTGATGGATTTCTTCTCTTATCCAGCGACAACGGCTCATTATATGGAAAGGGCATTACGGCAACACCATAATGTTATGACTTGTGGTGCGCAAATCAATGATGAGATAAAAAAATGCTGGAATCTGGAAGCACTAAACTGGGAAGTCACTCCCCAGGATATTTCTCGAGAAAATGCCACTCCATTAAAGCAAGTGCTGGATCAGCTACCGCATGGTTGGAAGCCCGACTTTTATTTCTGGATAGAAACAGGCCTAAGTAGCTTACCAACGGATTTACAGGAATACGATCTTCCAAAAGTTTGCTATCTCATAGACACCCATATCAATTATGAAAAACATGTGAATATAGCGAGCCATTTCGATTTTACTTTCCTAGCTCAAAAAGCTTATGTGGAAAAAATGAAAGATGCAGGGATCAAAAATGTTTTCTGGCTACCACTGGCTTGTGATCCTGATATCCATGGCAAAGTTGAGCAGGAAAAAACATGGGATGTGGGTTTTGTAGGTACAATTCCGGAAACTCGGAACCGCAGAAAAACCCTTCTAGAAAAAATTGGATCACGGTTTAATTTAAGCTGTGAACGTAAGTTTATGGACGAAATGGCTGAACATTATTCCAGATCTAAAATAGTTTTTAACAATGCCATTAATAATGACCTGAATATGCGAGTTTTTGAAGCTTTGTGTTCAGGAAGTTTACTACTTACAGACGGTGCAAGTGGAAGTGGACTTGAGGATATGTTTGAAAATAGAAAGCATCTAATTATCTACGAGGATGAAAATATTGAGAACTTGATTGCCCACTATCTAGACGATGCCAAGGAAAGAGAACTCATCGCTGAGCAAGGAAGGCAGGAGGTTTTAAAAAATCATACTTATGCGCATCGCGCTGAGAATCTAATGAACGTGCTCAATCGTGAAGTTGAGCTATATGCTAAGGATTCAAATGATATGGAGAAATCGGAGAACTATTACAAAAATATTCGCCACGACTTAATTCCTCTAGTTCCAGAAGATGCTAATTGCATTCTCGAAGTAGGTTGTGCAGAAGGTATGACCGGCAATGAGCTTAAAAAGAGGCCGGGTGTTTTTGTAGCTGGGATTGAGACTAATGAAACGGCCGCCGAGATGGCACGAAAAGTGCTCGATGATGTGATTACGGGTGATATTGAAAGCATGGATATTCCTTATAGTCCTTCAGTATTTGATTGCATCATTTTTGCTGATGTTTTGGAGCATCTGGTGAACCCACTTGATGTTTTAAAGAAGATGAGCAAACTTTTAAAAAAGGATGGCACGGTAATAATGAGTATTCCCAATGTGCAGTTCTATGGAGTGGTGCACCAATTGATTGAAGGGAACTGGACTTATCAGAAGGAAGGCATTCTCGATGAAACTCATCTCCGATTCTTTACTTTTAAGGAAATTGAAAAACTTGTTAAAGAAGC
>CALJGH010000068.1 GCA_938073925.1 uncultured Nitrospinaceae bacterium | reverse complement strand
TCAAAAGGCAACCCTTCTCCTAAAAGAGCGGATTTTATTTTTGGAGCCATTTGATCGATCCTTTCAATGCCCCATTCGTTCAATCCTTCTTCAGCTATGGTTTGCAGAATTCTATGCAATACATTTCCCAGACAACGCGCTGCGTTACCAGCCCAAAGAAACGGGCTGATATTTTTTTCTTCATCGATTTCCACCATAATCTCGGTATCGATATCAAGAAAAGGGGAGGGAGGCGTGAAACCAGCAGGAATGCGTTTGAGGAAAATAGTTTCTGAAACTATTGCCATTTGTTTATCTTCCTGCTGACTTTCACTGGACTCTGAATAGTTCCATACTTTTTTTATAAATGGCCAGAGACTTTCTAGTAAAGAGTTTGATTCCGGGATATTATTTTTCTTTGTTTTTCCAAAGAGGTGGAGTTGTTTTCTAGCTCGAGTGGCGGCCACATAAAGAAGGCGAAGCATTTCATGGTCATCCTTTTCTTTATCCATTTCAGCTAAAAAATTATAAATTGGCGAATGGTTGCCACCCTTTTCTTCTATCGGAGCTAAAAGCAACTCATCTCCATAAGGCATCCAGAAAACCAGTTGTTTACTCTCAGGCCTTGGTCTTTTGCCAAGACCTGGAAGAATGACATAATCAAACTCAAGTCCTTTGGCTTTGTGCATGGTCATAACTTGAACGGCATTTTCATCAAGTGTTAAAGGGCTTGCGTACAGATTTTCTATAACTTGATTGAAATGTTCGACTTTGTTTATTTCTCCTTTTTGCATGATGGTTTCCACCTCATCAAAAAATGATTCGATATCTCGAGGTGGTGTTTCTTCAAGACACGCTGGACCGCCTAATCGTATCCAGCAGTTTTCCAGAAGATCGCGAAAATTATTTGAGGGAAGAGCATTCAATGTGGGAAATAATACGGATACGATTCTTTTGACTTGTTGCTGACCCGTTGAGGAAAGCTTTTCAATCAGGCTTTCATCGTTTAATAATTCCCAAATGGAACTTTCTGGATATTCTTCATTCAATAAATGAAGGTCTGATAAGGACATGCCTGCCCAGGGAGCACGTAAAATTGATAGCCATGCGATCCTATCAAGTGGAGATAGCAATGCCTGCATAAGAGATAACAGATCAATAACGGCAGGGCGATCAGTTAGAGTGTAAATAGCCTCGGCTTTAAAAGGGATATGAATAGATTCCAGTTCACGGATGATTTCTTTTAAATGTGTTCTACTCCGGACAAGGATTGCGATTGATGCTGTGGGTGAATCATTTTGAATAATTTTGATCAATTTTGAAACTTTATGGGCTTCATCTTTGGCGGCAAATTTAGGGTCAGTATTCGGGTTAAGTGGATGTGCAACGACGCCTTCATAGGATTCTCTGCCATGAACAGCTGTTGATTTGGAAAAGGCAATGGCTCCTGAATTGGGATTGTCATCTCTTGGTAATATTTTCTGAAAACATTCATTGACCCAGGTTACAACTCGTTCCTGGGAACGAAAATTTGACTCCAAGGTCAGATTTTTGAGTTTTAGATGGCCGATTCCCTTCTTCTGTGTTTTAAGGAATAACCCCACCTCGGCATCCCTGAATCTATAGATAGATTGTTTTGGGTCGCCTACAATAAAAAGACTGCGTCCTTTTCCAGGTTCCCACTCTGCCGTAAGTTTTTTTAACAGTTCTTCTTGTTTGTATGATGTGTCTTGATATTCATCTACAAGAATATGTTGAATTTTGTCATCTAAATATTTATCTAGGTCGGTTGGTTCCAATTCGTTCCCGAATGCTTTTAAAGCGGCTAAAGAAATTTCGCTAAAATCCGTCAGTTCTTTTTCCTGGAGAAGGCTTCGTAATTGAAAATCTATTTCAGGTAGTAATCGAATTGTTGATCTTAAAATATTCCATTCGTGATCTGTGAAATGAGGGCTTGGCAGATTAACTATTTTTGCCAATGTCTTAATCAAAGGTTGGTGTTCATCTAGTGATTTTAATAATTTAGTGAATCCTTCTTTCATTTTTATTGCGTGCGCATTCTTATCAGCAGGGAATCCTAAATTTTTATTGGCCGTCTTTCGTAATTCTCCGCTGGCTGTCAAAAGAAGTTTGGAAATACCTTTCCATTTATATAATTCATCAATAAGAGGTAGTGGGAAAGAGTCCAAATTCCTAAGAGAAGCAATAAAATTTTTAGGTTCTGAATTAGCAATGTTTTTGCCAGAGTAAGATGCCAGGGGAAGAATGCTCTCTTGCAATATTAGAGGAAAATGATCGCGGGCTTCTTTTAAGTGTGACTCAATTAATTCTGAATATATATTGGCTAACTTTTCTCGATGTAAATCGTTTAATAAATGATCCTTTATGTTTTCAAATTTATCAAAAAAGGAAATCATCCATTGATCTCGCAATTTTAATAATTGAACAACACGCTTTAAGAAAGCATTTTTATCGTTATCAAGGTGTGTTAATAAAGTGCGGGTGAGTTCGGCGTACAAATCATCATTTTTTTCGACTTTGGAAAGAATTTGTTTAGCCGTCTGTAGATACAAATCCTGAATATTTTCCTGTATTTCTGTGGGCCCTCCCATTTTTGAAAGTAAGGGAGTCCTTTTGGTAAGAAATGTACAAAATGAATCTATAGTTACAACCCTGAGGCGAGCTGGGTTATCCAGAAGTCTCCATCCAAACTTTCGGTTTCTTTCGAGGGCGGCTCGTGCCAGTTTCCAGGTTTGATGTTGGTGTTCTTCGTCAGGTGGGCTATCACTTTGAGCCAAGGTCAACGCCGCAAAAATTCGGGCTTTCATTTCCCCCGATGCTTTACGGGTAAAAGTCATAGCTAAAATTTCTTCGGGCTGGCTTACTCCGCTTAATAGTTTGAGGTAACGTTGTATTAGAAGTTCCGTTTTACCGGAGCCTGCAGGTGCCTGAACAATGAAAGAATGCTCTGGGTCTAGTGCCTGTTTCCGAATTTGAAGATCAGAAGGTTTCACAATTCTTCCTCATGATTTTCAAAGTCCCATTCTCTAATTCTACAAAGGCTACTCAGATCACAATTTTTGCAGGTTTCCTGTTTTAAGGTGGGTTCAATAACGGCTCTTCCTGATAAAAATTCGTTGGCGAGAAGATCGATTTTATTTTTCCAAAGAGCAAGTAGATCGTTCCATTCAGAAACTTTAGTCTCTTTCGTATAGTTAGTTATTTTGAAGCCTGAAAAATCTATGGATGAATCTTTAACTCCTTTGAACTCAATTTGTCCTTTTTTAATTTTTCCAAATGCAACTACAGAAGGAGAAGTGAGTGTTGAATAGAGGGGCAGTTGTGGTTCGATGATTCTTTCTTTTAGCCAATCACCTGGTTTTGCTTCTCCACTTTTATAGTCTATCAAGACATATTTTTTATCAGAGATCTCATCAACTCGGTCAATCTTAAGATTGAGAGTTAATCCATTGATCTTTGCTGTTGCAGATTTTTCTGGTTTGAGTACGGTAAAATCATTTCGAGTTAAATCAAAATTGATTAGCCATTCTAAAGCTAAATTTTGATTCCTGGTTTTTTCCATTTTCAAAAACTCAGGTTGATCTGGCAGAGATCGGCAAATCACATTGGTTGCCTCCTCAACGCATTTCTCGACTTCTAATTCAAGCTGGTTGGACTGGTAAAGCTTTTCAAGGTGTTCACGGGTTTGAGTTTTTTTCCAGAACAGTTCTAATATGAGGTGAATTAAATTGCCTCGTACCAATGGATCGAAGTCTGTATCGGGGATTTCGCTTTTCTGGGCATGAAGTCTGTATCGAACGAATGCACGAAAGGGGCAGTCTGATTGATTTTTAAGTAAGCTTGCTCCGCCAGTCTTTTTTCCTTGTTTAAATCGATTTTTTTCATTGGCAGTCAAAGGGAGTGTAGGTGTTTCCTCAAATGACTCTGGCTTTGTTGCGTTGCAGATTTGATCCTTGAACCTTGCTGATGGTAAGACAAAGCTGTTTTTATGGGGAAAATATTTAATCAAAGGGCTGGGTTCTTGAGCATTATCCTTTTCTTGCGATGGATAACTAAAAACAATATCTTTGGAAGAATTTAATACAGCGGCTAAATGTTGCTCACTATTATTGAGTTCCCATTTTGCATTCGAGCGGGGAAGGTTAAATTTCTTCCTGAATGTCGAGGGGATCAAAGAATTTGGTTCAGGCGAGGGGGGGAGGCCTTCGGAATGACATCCCATTACCCAGGTGTGATCAAATTTCATTCCCGGGCACTCTGAAAGTTGAATGACCTGAATAAGATGATCTCGATTTTTTTCAGGAAATAAAAAATTCTGAGCAATGCTAAATAATTTATTAACTGCTGTAAGTCGATGAATTTTGCCCTCTATATGATCTAGAGAAGCCAATTGGTCGAGACAGTTTTTCCAGGATTCGAAAACCTGATTCTCTTTTTGAGTGATTTTTTCCTCGTTTTTTTCTGGCCAGTTTATTTCCTGTAGGAGTAAATAAATTTTAGTCGACCAATGACTGGGAAGGTCAAATTGTTTTATCTGAACCCAATTTTTCCAAGCGGCGACAAAATTATGGAGCTCTGATGAATTCCCAAAATTATATTGATCCTCGAGTTTGTAGAGATTTATAGTCACCAACCTCTTATTTCGAAGAGTTTGTTCCATCTTTAAAGCGGAGCTTTTGTCTGAATGAAATATTGAAGTTCTGATGATTGAATAAAATATTTCTGCGGGAATATTATATGCAGGCGTTTCCAGAATTTGAAAAATCAAGTTTATGGGGGTGGTTTGATTGAGTGGGGACCCCTGTGAAACATTGAAAGGAAGTTCGGATTTGTTGTCTGGAAAAATCGATGCGGGAGATAATTCCGCGGCAAACTCCCTTTGCAGAAGAGAACGATAATTTTCGAGTTCAGGAACTATTATTCCAAAACGTTTTCCTGGTTGGCTAAGTTTTCGGATCCATCTTGCACAGGTAATCGCTTCTTGAATTTTATCATCGAATTTCTGGACAGATGTATGAGTGCTTTCATTTGCAAGGGAAGTTTTATCTGAAAAATACAATCGGTTAGGAAAATCGATTTTGGTTGTAACACCTTTACGTTCCATGGCATCCAGAAGTCGCTGGAGTTGAGGAGATTTTATGGCGAATCCTTCTAAAGTGATTGTGTGAGGTAATTCAATTCTTTCCGCATCGATTAACTCACTGACCTGATCTATTAATTCGACATTATCTAGAGCGTTCCACTTGAGTAATTGGTTCTGGTAGATCTGCATCCAATTATAGAAGGAGATTGTCTCCAGTGTTTCTTGATAATCGGATTTGAACGTAGGTAATCCATATTCAAGGACGAGTCTATAGGCTTGGTAAGCTTCGGTTGCCGCCGCTTTTCTATGTAATAAACTTAGCTTTGTAGAATCGGAATTGCTGTTGATTATCTTTTCCCAAAGGGATTCAGATTGAAGTTTGCTGAACAGGTGTTTTTCCGGCCAGGTATCCAGCCAGACTTGTTTTAGCCAAGCGGAGAGGGGGAGGATCTGCGAGGTTTCCCAAACTTTTTTCTGTTTTTGCTGGTCATCGTAATCAAACATGAGCCAGCGGGCTAATCGATTGCTCGCAGTTAATACCAGAGGGTTATTAGCCATATGCGGGCCATTGTAGATTTTTATTTTTTGGTTGTGTAAATCCTGGTACTACGAACACGAAGGATAAAAAGAGATGAGTCAGGGTGTATCTTGAACCCATACCTCTCCGTGGGTCGTGGTTTCTCTTTTCCAGATAGGGGTAACACGTTTGAGTTCTGCGATGGCCCATTCGCAGGCAACAAATGTTTCTTTACGATGCTCTCCCACGGCAACGATGAGGACAATATTTTCTCCAATTTCTATTGGCCCGATTCTGTGAATTATACTCATATCGATGATGCCGTGATCTTTGATTGCCTGTTGGCGGATTTCTTCCAGTTTCTTTTCAGCCATCTTCGGATAATGCTCAAAATTAAGCTGGGCGATATTTTGCCCTTTGGAAAGTTCTCTTCCCGTGCCTAAAAAAGTTGTGATGCCACCAATATTTCGCGACACTTTTTTCATGGTTTCAATTTCATCAGAAACAGAAAAATTTTCAAGCTGGATTCTTATTTTAGATTCTGTAGTCGTACTCATAACGTTACCTTTAGTTTTAAGATCCACCAGAAAAAGGTGGAAGAAATGCCACTTCATCCCCATCATGTATGACGGTATCGGCATCGGCCATTTCTTGATTGACCGAGATCATTATTTTATTATCCCGGATGATATCAGCCATTTTAGGGGATGTTTTAGAAATGATATCGCTCAATTGGTCCATAGAAATGGAACTTTGAACTTCAATTTGTTCCTCTTCTTTTTCTGCAATGGCTTTCAGACTGGCAAAATACTTTACTGTGATCATTGCCCCACACCTTCTTTTTCATAAGTGCCGGATTTTCCACCAGACTTATGCAACAATCCGATTTTATCGAAATACATGCCTCGGTCCACGGCTTTGCACATATCATAAATGGTCAATGCGGCGGTAGACACGGCTGTCAAAGCTTCCATTTCAACACCAGTTTGCCCAGTCACTTTTACGGTTCCGGTGATGGTAATAGAGCATAATCCGGTTTTGGGATCAGGCTCATTATTTTTTTCAAAGCTGATATCTATTCCTGTCAATAATAGCGGATGACACATGGGGATAATCTCATGGGATTTTTTTGCTCCCATGATACCGGCGACTTGGGCTACGGCGAGAACATCGCCTTTTTTAATCTGTCCTTCATTAATAAGGCGAAGGGTTTCGGGTTGTAGATATATTTCCCCTGTGGCTATTGCTTTGCGGGAGGTGATGCCCTTATCGGAAACATCTACCATACGCGCGCGGCCCTCTTCATTGAAATGTGTTAATGGATTATTCATGTAAAATTATTGTACCTTAATTAAAGTAAATGGGGCAACCGTTATAGAATGAAAATTATTCTGGTGGTTCATAGAGACCGAAAATATTACCTTCTGGGTCTTTGAATCGCGCCAGCTTGCCATAAGAATGTGTTTCAACGGTCCCCACAATTTTGGTACCAAATCCTTCTAAGCGGTCTATAAAAATTTGTATTGGTTTAGCCATGAAATAAACTATGGCACCCGTACACTCGGTTTGTAGTAAGGTTTCCTTTTTTAACGCGAACCTCTGGCCCTCAAGTTTGAATTCAGCCCAATCTTCTCTATGAAACAAAGGTTCAATTTCTAAAACCTTTTGGTAAAATTCGACAGCACTGTCTAGATCGGCAACGGAATAAGAAACAAAAGCAATTATCATCATTTTATTTGGAATTCATATTGTCTATTGAGAACATCAGTCTAATCTTTTTTTCTAGTATCCTGCATTCTTTCTGGAACATATTGACCCAGACCAGTAAAAATTCCCAGTTCTTTTCGGGACTCAAAGGTGTGTGGGTCATATTCATGGGAATCGTTGCCCTGACTTGGATAGGACCGTCCATCTGGAATCGCGAATTATTCTTTTGGGGGGCTGTGTCGGGAATCCTTCACGGTGTTTATATCTTATGTCTCTCTCGTGCCTATAAAACTCAGGATATCTCTTATGTCTACCCAATAGCCCGATCGGCCCCTGTTTTTGTTCCTGCTTTTGCCTGGTTTTTATTGGGGGAAAAGGTAGACTATTTAACCCTCATCGCCATCATTATAATTGTAACGGCTATTTATATCCTGCATTTCGATGGTCACCTGATTCGCGGATTCAAAAATTTATGGCAGGCGATTCAGCATAATGACTTGCGCTGGGCATTTTATACATTGATCATGGTGGTCAGCTACAGTCTGGTTGATAAAAAGAGCATGGATCTTTTTCATATCCATTGGCCTGATCAACCTTTCCTAAATGGAGCGGCCTTCTTTTTTATGGAAGCGACGATTGGCTTCATCCTGTGTAATTTATACCTATTTTCCAATCATACAAAAACTGACATTCTGGATCTATGGAAAGAAGAGTGGCTGAAGGGTTTATTAGCTGCAGTGGCTACTCTGGGGTCGTATGGTCTGATTTGTGTTGTACTGCAATTTGAACCGGTGAGCGCGGTAGTCTCCCTGAGACAGGTGAGCGTTTTAATGGTTGTTTACTGGGGTTGTTGGAAATTAGGGGAACCTCTTGGCAAACAGCGTTTGTTAGCTGGAGGGTTAATACTGGCAGGTGTTTTTCTTATGGGCCATTATTAATATTGATATCATTCTTCGCTTTTATTTAATCACTTCCTTCAGAATCGCTTTGTCCAATGACAAATCAACAATCAGCTTTCTCAAACGAGTATTTTCTTTCTCCCTGGTAAAAAGTCTCAAAATAACGAAAGTGCCTACCGAGATCGACCATTTCATACTGATTGCAAAGAACTATCCTGGTAACTCCAGATTAAAAAAAATTAACTAAAATTATTTGAAGACCTCTATATAATTGAGTAGTAATTTTGCTGAGACAGTCTTAATTTGAAAAATAATTTCCGGAGGTAAGTGTGGTTCATAAATATAAAAGAGCTATATGGGTTGCAATCTTTTTTCTGGCTTTGTTTGTTGCCACGGCAGAAGCTGTAAAAGGTGACAAACGGGTAATAAAAACCCTGACACTTGAAAATGGATTAGATGTTTTTCTGGTTTCAGATCCTGATGTTCATCGCAGTGCAGCGGCTTTGTCGGTTGGGATTGGACATTTGCATGACCCTAAACAAAAGCAAGGGCTGGCCCACTATCTGGAACATATGCTGTTTTTAGGTACTCAAAAATACCCTGAAGTGGGTTCCTATAAAAAATATCTGGATGAACATTCAGGTGCAAGTAATGCATACACTGCAGGCAATATGACGAATTATTTTTTTCAGGTATCACATGAAGGATTTGATGAGTCCTTGGATCGCTTCAGTGATTTCTTCAAGGCTCCTCTTTTCGATAAGACGTATGCAGAGAGGGAAGTCAATGCGGTTAACAATGAACACGAAAAAAATAAACTCAATGATGGCTGGAGAGGAAATTTTGTTTCTAACTTAGTATCTGAACCGGGTCATCCGCTGACTCAATTTGGGACAGGAGATAAAAATACTCTCGCTGGGGATAATCGTCCTGATTTGCTTAAGTTTTATGAAAAATATTATGCCGCCCCTAATATGAAACTGGCGATGATTTCAAATGCTCCTCTTGAAATTCTTGAAGCAAAAGCCAAAAAATATTTTTCCAGTATAGAAAACCGCCCGGTAAAGGTTCCTGAAATTTCCAGTGAGTTTAGAAAGCGATTAAAAAATGAGTACCGTCTATTGACGATTAAAACCATTAAAGATGTGCGCTCTCTGGAAATTGATTTCCCCACCATTCGACTGTTAGATCATAAAGCCAGCAAGCCTGCCTCCGTAGTGGGTTCAGTTCTGGGTTATGAAGGCAAGGGATCACTGCTATCTAAACTAAAGGAAGAAGGGCTAGTTTTAGGGTTGAGCGCAGGGGGTGGTAGTAGTCATCCAAACATCAATTCATTTGGTATTAGCATTTCTTTGACAGAAAAGGGTCTGAAGGAATACAACCGTATTTTGGAAATGGTATTTGCGTATATTGAAATGGTGCGAAAGCATGGAATTGAAAAATATACTTTCGAGCAAGCTCAGGTTATGGCACAAATAAACTTTGACTGGAAGAATCCAGATGAAGGTATGGGGTTCATAGCTAGTAAGTCGGCTTTAATGCATGATTATGCTTTGAGTGAAATCGAAAAAATGCCTTTTCTACTAACCGAGTATGATCCAAAGGCGTATAAGGCTGTTCTAGAAACGTTGGTCCCAGAAAACTCAATGGTGGTTCTCAGCCATAATTCTGCAGAGTTTGATAAAAAAGCCCCTTACTACGATTCAGAATATTCATTACGTAAAATAAAGGGTAAATCATTTACGAAACTTGTAACTCCTGTCAAATTGAATGGTACATTTTATCCCAAGAAGAACGAATTCATACCTTACAATTTAAAATTGATTGATGAAGATCCTCACCTGATACGAGACGATGGACTGGCGAAAGTTTGGTTTAAATACGACCAACGATTCAAACAACCAAAGGTTTATTTGACTTACCAGATAGAAACACCACACACCTATCGTAGTCCTAAAAATTATCAGCTTGCTAAGTTGTATGAGGCAGCCGTTCGGGAAGGATTGAACGAACTGGTTTATCCGATCAAGATGGCAGGGTTATCCTATTCTCTTTCTACTGGCAAAAAGGGGGTGGTTCTTACCATAGGCGGATACTCAGAACGAATTGCAGATTTATTGAAACTGGTGACTCGCAATTTGATGGAAATAAAAATCGATGCGCAAAAGTTTGGCAATATCAAAGAAGCCATGGTGCGTGGTTTAAAGAATCGCAAACTCGGTCAGGCTTATGCTCGTGGCGGTTATTACAATTGGTTGATGTTGTTAGATGAGCAGTACACCGAAGAGCAAAAATTGGAAGCATTGCTACCTTTAAAGCTAAAAGATGTTCAGGCTTATGCGAAAAAACTTTATGAAAAAGTTTTTGTAACCGGAATGGTTCACGGTAACTACAGTGATGCTAAGGCCATTGAAAGTACAAAACTTCTTTTGGATTCATTAGGAAGTAAGCCTTTGCCAGAAGAAGAACGATATGAGCAGGTGGTAAAGAGCTTGCCGAAGAGTTTTCGATTTTCTCGTGAAGTTGAAGATAATAATAATTCTTTGGCTTATGCAATTCAAATTGGCGATAAAAGCCCAGAGCTTTTGGCGCAAGTTTCAATGCTCGCCTCAATTGTCGAAAGTGATTTTTATACTCAAATGCGAACCAATCAGCAGTTGGGATATATAGTTTGGAGCTTTCAACAAAGAATGGAGGACCGTGTATTTTTTCGGATGGTCATTCAGTCTTCCACCCATGAACCCTTTGAAATGAGTAAACGGGTCAACGCCTGGATGGCGAGTACTGAAAAACTTTTTTCAAAATTAACAGATGAAGAATATGAACGTCATCGTGAGGCTTTGATAGTTGGTTTAGAAAAGGAGGGGGATAGCATTGGCGCAGTTTTGGGAGATTTATATGGTCTTGCTGTCGATGAAAAGGGCAATTTTAGCTACAAAAAGAAGCTCATCAAAGCGGTTAAATCTGTAAAGAAAAAGGACGTACTTCACACAGCTAAGAAAGTGTTTTTGGATTCTAGTACACCGCGACTTGAAGTTTTGATGCGTGCCAAGGGTAGTGATGCAAAGGCGCCGCCAGGAGTTATAAGCGAGGTAAGCCAATTTAACAAAGAATTGAGTGATACCAAGGGTCATTGATTTTTTAGAAATATATACCTTCATGATTGAAAATCGTTTTTAATGAGATACTCTTGGTTGCATGAAAGAGTTTTTTAAACGAGGTGTCAATTTGTTGAAGCTTGGTCTGGCTGCACGCCAGATCAAAAAATCGACTTCTGATGAGCAACGTCAATGGGCCAAGCAATACCTCGTTCAATTACTAGGTAAGTCTCGAGGCCTCCCTACCAAAATCGGTCAGTTTATGACCATGGACGATCCGTCCTTCCGAGAATCACTGACCAATTCTCTTGTTCCCATGCCTTATGAAGAAGTGACCGAACTTCTTGATAAGGCATATGGAGAACCCTTCGATACTGTTTTCAAGAAGCTGGATAAATCAGCCAAGGTGGCCTCGTTGGGGCAAGTGCATTTTGGTAAACTGAAAGATGACACGGAAGTCGCGATAAAAGTTCAATATCCTGAAATTGCAAAGGGGGTAGAAGCTGAACTCGATATTATAGGATGGATGCCAAAAGTCGGGCCGGTTGCCAAATGGGGATTCAAAATGGACGGTTACCGTGACGCATTTTGGGATAATTTAAAAGAGGAACTCGATTACGGCATAGAGATGAAACATCAGATGCGGTATCGGCAGTTGATTCATCCATTAGAGAGAATTTTGATTCCAGAAGTAATAGAAGGTTTGTGTCAACCCAATGTTTTGGTGCAAACAAAGGAAGAGGGATTTGGACTCGACAAAGCCGAAACCATGATGCCAGCTCAGAAACAGGCGATGGGACGGATTTTGTTGGAACATTATTTTCATATGCTGTTCCGTCATGGTTTTGTGCATGCCGACCCACAGCCCGCCAATCTGGCTTTTCGGCAATTTAAAAAGGATTATTTTGTTTTAATTTTTTACGATTTTGGCAGTGTGTTGGGAATTTCAAAAGAAATGCGGTTGGCGTTATTGCGTATTATTCTGGCGTTGAGGAATCATGAAAATATTGATCCCCTTTCCTTTTTACTGGCTATAGGGTTTGATGATGAAAAACTTGAAGATCTCCGCCCCACTGTGCCGGCACTCCTGGCTGTTATGTTCGAACCGGTTCTCATGGAAGCTCCATATCATGTTAAGGATTGGAAAATGAGTGAAAGGTTTGACCAGACTGTTGGCGAGTTGAAATGGTGGTTT